>NZ_DKJF01000018.1:26613-49132 GCF_002454615.1 Pseudomonas sp. UBA6699 | reverse complement strand
CTCACAGGCGCTGCATATCTTGTGACAACCACCTATCAGCCCTGATGCGCCCCCTGTGGGCTGGCTTGCCGGCGATGGGCTGCAAAGCAGCCCAATGGCTGCCACCAGGGCTTGACTGACGGGCATTACCCGGCAGCCGCGCTTACAGGAAGGTGAATACCTGTGCTGCCGGCAAGCGCGACTTGCCCAGGCCGGCATTGAAGTCGGCCTCACTGCGATAGCCCAGGCAGAGCATCACCACGCTGGTGAACCCCCGCTCGCGCAAGCCCAGTTCGGCATCCAGCAGCTTGCTGTCGAAACCTTCAATGGGCGTGGCGTCCAGCCCCAGCGCCGCAGCACCCAGCAACGCCGTGCCCAGGGCCAGGTAGGTCTGTTTCTCCATCCAGTGCTGCACGTCCTTCAGATCGAAGCGGTGCAGGTCAACGTAGTGACGGCGGCTCTGGTTTTGCGCCGCGCGCGCCTGGTCGTCCCGGAAGCGCCCGTCGGCGGCCTCCTGGTCCAGCACGCTGTCCAGGTGCGCTTCAGTCATTTCGGTACGGGTGCAGAACACGATCACGTGCGAAGCATCGAGCAGCTTCGGCGTGTTGTAGGCGTAGCCCTGCGAGGTGCTCTTGGCCAGGCGGGCCTTGCCTTCGGCGCTGTCGGCGACGATGAAGTGCCAGGGCTGGGAATTGACCGAGGACGGGCTGTGGCGCAGTTGCTCGAGCAAGGCATCGACCGTGGCCTGGGGAATACGGCGTGAGGCATCGTAGGCTTTGGTGGTGTAACGGCGCTTGGCCAGCGAGACGGTATCCATGCAACGACTCCAGGTATGAGCAGTGAATTTGCCGCTCATCTTATCTTTCCTGCAGAAAAGAAAAACCGGCACAATGCAGCAACACTTTCGGCCCTGGAGTGAAAATGCTGCGCATCGCAGACCTTGAGCTGTTCGCCCGTAGCAGCGTGCTGGGCAGCTTCACCGCCGCTGCCCACGAAGCGGGCTTGCTGCCTGGCCAGGTGGCTGCGGCCATCAAGCGCCTGGAGCGCGACCTGGACGTGCGTCTGTTCGCCCGCACCACCCGCAGCCTGCGCCTGACCGCAGAGGGCGAGCGCTACCTGCCGACCGCACTGAATGTGCTGGAGAGCCTGCGCCAGGGCCACGAGGACCTGCATGGCAACCCTGACACCCTGCGCGGTACGCTGCAGGTGTCGGCGCCCTCCGACATGGGCCGCAACATGCTGTTGCCATGGCTCAGCGCCTTCCGCCGCGAGCACCCGGCGTTGCAGGTGCGCTTCTTTCTCTCTGACCAGATCGCCGACCTCAACCGTGACCCGGTAGACGTGGCCATCCGTTATGGCCACAACCAGGACGCCAACTACATCGCCCTGCCGCTGGCTGCCTGGAACCGCCGGGTGCTGGTCGCCTCGCCCGACTACCTGGCCCGCCACGGCCGCCCACTCACCCCCGATGCGCTGCAACAGCATGCATGCCTGTTGTACATGCAGCACAACCGGGTGTACGACAAATGGCAACTGGGCAACCGCACCGTGCAGGTGCGCGGGCCGCTGGTCAGCGACGACGCCGATGTCATCCGCCGTTTGGCCGTACAGGGTGAAGGCATCGTGTACAAGTCGTGGCTGGACGTCAGCGCCAACATAGCCACCGGCGAACTGGAGGTCGTTCTCCCCGGACTGCTCGGCGAATCGACCCCGGTCACGCTGGTTTGCCCGCATCGCAAACAGCTCACCCCAGCGGTAACCCAACTGCACCTGTGGCTACGCGAGCGCTTCGAGGCGCTGCGTGAACCGGCACTGGCCAGCGGCTGCACAATTGTTCCAGACTGAACTCAACCGTTACGCTAGGTTGGCGTTTTGAATCGGCGGCATGCCCCCATGAGCAACTGGATAGACTTCAAGCAGGACGCCGACACCGGCATCGAGTCGGTGCGGGCGCATTTTGTCGGGCATGCCTACGACCCGCACTGGCACGACAGCTTCCTGGTGGGCGTCACCGAACAGGGGGTGCAGCAGTTCAATTGCCGCCGGGTGCGCCACCGCAGCACACCCGGGCAGGTGTTCTTGCTCGAGCCTGGCGATATTCACGATGGCCTGGCCCCCACCGAGGAAGGCTTCACCTACTCCACGCTGTACCTGGACCCGCTCTGGCTCGACCAGCAATTGCGGTCGCTGTTCGAGCACGCGCCGGGCGGCAGCCTGCCGAGCTTTGCCGACACCCTTTGCCATGACCAACGTTTGGCAAGCGCTACCGCCCTCGCCTTCCGCGCGGTTCATGACCAGGACTTGCGCATCGTCCGGCAAACCGCCACCGACGAACTGCTTGCCCGCCTGACCTGCCACCTGCACTGGCGCCGGCGCATCAACCCCGACCCGCGCCTGCCGCTGAGCGCACAGCGCGCGCGGGACTACCTGCATGCCAACCTGGAACGTGACATTGGCCTCGACGACCTGGCCCAGGCCTGCGGCATCGACCGTTTTCGCCTCACCCGGGCGTTCAAGGCCGCCTTCGGCATTGCCCCGCATGCCTACCTCATCCAGCTGCGCCTGACCCGGGCAAGGCGGCTGCTCGCCCAAGGCCAGTGCTCGGCGCAAGTGGCCGTGGCCTTGGGCTTTGCCGACCAGAGCCACCTGGGCCGCTGGTTTCGCCGTGCCTACCAGCTGACGCCGGCCGACTACCGCAGGCGCTGCTCAAACCTTCCAGACTGAACCGCTTGGCAACAGCGAGCATGGGGCTTTGATGCTCTGGAGCGTTCCCATGTCTCAGTCGATGCTGCCCTTCATCCTGTTTGCTTTGGTCGCCAGCCTCAGCCCGGGGCCAACCAACCTGTTGATCCTGGCGCACGGCGCCCGCCTGGGCGTACGGGCCAGCCTGTTGCCGATCCTGGCGGCCTGCTGCACGGCAGCGACGATTGTGCTGCTGGTGGGCCTGGGGCTGGGCGAGCTGTTGCTGCGCCACCCACTGGCACAGCAACTGATGAGCTGGGCCGGAGCGCTGTGGTTGAGCGGGCTGGCGTGGAAAATGCTGCGCAGTGCCGGGGCACCGCTGCATGCGGGTACGGCGCAAGGCTTCAGCGCGCTCAGCGCCGCCTTGCTGCAGGCGGTCAACCCCAAGGTGTGGTTGATGGCCGTGGCGGTTGTGGGGGTGTTTGCCGCCCCCAGGTTACCGGTATGGCACCTGGCGTTGGTGTTCTGCCTGGTTGCCCTGCCGTGCATGGGGGCATGGGCGGTACTGGGGGCAGGCAGCGCCCGCTGGTTGCAGGCGCCGCAGCGGTTACGGGTGTTCAACCAACTGTTGGCGGGGCTTTTGCTGATTTCAGCATGGGCGGCTGTGCTGGCCTGACGCCCTGCCACCGGTTTGGGCTGCCGCGCAGCCCATCGCAGGGCCTGACCGGTCAGTGCGGTAATGCCTCTCGCAAGCGCCGGGCGCTGGCCACGGCCAGCAACAACCCGGCCACCGCCACACTGCCACCCACCAGGCCGATGTACGCCACATCCATCCGGCTGCTGACAATGCTGCCCAGCAGGGCCCCACCCCCGATGCCGATGTTGTAGATACCCGAGAACAGCGCCATGGCCACGTCGGTCGCATCAGAGGCCAGCTTCAAGGTCCTGGACTGCAACGCCAGGCTGAAGCTGAGGATCGCTACCCCCCACAACATGCTCAGCACCGCGAACACATAAAAGTTGCCTGACAGTGGCAACAGCAACAGCAGGCACGCCGCCAACACCCCCATCGAGCCCAGCAGGAAACCCTGCGGGAAGCGCTCGCTGTAGCGGCTGAACAACACTGAACCCAGTACCCCTGCCCCCCCGAACAGCAACAGCAACAGCGTGGTGCGCTCGCCGCCGATCTGCGCCACGTGCAGAGCGAATGGCTCGATATAGCTGTACGCGGTGAATTGCGCAGTAATCACCAGGGTCACCAGCAGATAGGTGATGACCAGCGCCGGGCGCCTGAACAGGACCGGCAGGCTGCGTAGCGACCCGGAGTTCTGGCTGGGCAGCAGCGGCAACGACTTCATCAGGCACACCATGGTCGCCAGCGCTACCACGGCAATGCTCAGGAAGGTGATGCGCCAGCCCAGTGCCTCGCCCACCACACGCCCGAGCGGGATGCCAAGCACCATGGCCAGGGTGGTGCCGGTGGCCAGCAGGCCCAACGCCTTGGCCTGCTGCCCGGGCGGCGCCACGCGCACCGCCAGCGAAGCGGTAATGGCCCAGAACACTGCATGCGCCAGGGCAATGCCGATGCGACTGACCAGCAGCATGGCGAAGCTTTGCGACAGCCAGGACAACAAGTGGCTGACGATGAACACCATGAACACCAACAACAGCAAGCGCCGCCGTTCGATGTTGCGGGTCAGCAGCATCATCGGCAGAGACGCCAGCGCCACCACCCAGGCATAGATGGTCAGCATCAGGCCGACCTGGGCAGTGCTCATCTCGAAGCTGCCGCCAATGTCACTGAGCAGCGCCACTGGAACGAATTCGGTGGTATTGAAAATGAAGGCCGCCAGGGCCAAGGCGATGACGCTAAGCCAACTGCCGCTGCCCGTGCCGGGTGGCAGGTGGCTGGGTACAGGTCCGTTCATTGTAGAAAGAGAGTCTCCGTGAAAAAGCAACAGGTCGCGCGCCAGGGCCCCCGTCTACGGGGTTGCCGACGTACGCAGTGTCATGAATAGGAATGCCGGCATGGTACGCGTCACACCCGGGGCCAACAACCGCAAGTCGGGCATAAGGAGTACCATGCCCACTTGAAGTGAAACACGTTGCAGCAAGGAGCCCGATCCACTCATGGACAAGCAGTACCCCCAGCAGCAATGGCAGCAGGCGGTCATCGCCTATGCCCAGGCCGTCAACGACTACGTCGCACAAGGCCGTGCCCAAGGCTGGGACAACCTTCAAGCGCCACAAGTGCCCGCCACCGACCACCTGCTCGACGCCTGGCTGGCAGCCTTGCAGGCAGCCAACCGCCCGGACTGCAGCGAGCAGCAACGCCAAGCCTTCCGCCAAGCCTGGCCGCCTGCCCACCAACCGCTGGTACCGTTGCTCGATGAGCATGGCCAGGGCATCAGCAATGTCCTGCTGCTGGGCGACGGTAGCCTGCTGGCGCGCATCGGCATGCCGCACGAAAAAGGCCAGGTGCTGCGTATCGATCGCCATGGGGTCACCCCGGTGATCGGCGTCGAGTGCTTCGGCCGCTGCCCGGCCCGCCGCTACTTTGCCCTGGGCAATGCCGAAGGCGTCCGGGTGACCGCTGGCTGGGGCGGCCCGCAGGTACAGCGCCTGGCCTGGCCGACCGGCCTGGAAGGGTTGCCGGCCGGCTACCCGTTCGAGCCGTTCGACCTGCCACCCGCGCCCACCGCATTGATCCCTTTCCCGGACGGCCAACGCGTGCTGCTGGTCAGTGCCGATGGCACCTTCGTGTTGGCCAGCGACGGCGCAACCCGCCTGCTGCCGCACCAGGCGCGGGTACTCGACGCCCTGGCCGAAGGCACCGAGCCGGAGGACATCAGCCTCGGGCTGAGCATGGAGCACGGCGCGGTGTCGGCGGATGGCCGCTGGGTCGTGGTGGGTGAGCAAGGCAGCCGGCACCTGGTGCTGGACGACCGGCTCAGGTTGGTGGCCGAGATTGGTCCCGGCAGCGAATACCCGCATTTCGCGCTCTTCAACCAGCGGGGTGACCAGTTGCTCCTCAACGCCTGCCACTTCTACAGCGGTGCCACGCTGGCGGTACGGGTAGCCGACCTGCCGGGGCTGCGCACCGATTACTACAGCCAGGACCCGCGCACCCCACTGGTGCAGGATGGCGCGCGTGTCTATGCCGGGGTGGCTCGCGCTGGCGAATACATCATCGGTGATGCCTACGGCTACCTGCGGGCCTTTGGCGAAGATGGCCAGGAGCATTGGCAGCACTACCTGGGCTCGACCATCAGCGCCATGGACATCAGCGCCGACGGGCGTACCCTGGTGGCCGCCAGCCATGCCGGGATTGTGGCGGAGATTGCCCTCGACAGCGGCCGGCCGGCGTGGCAGATCGGTACCGGCGCGCATGGGGAGGTGCGCCGGTGGCTGTTCTGGAAGGGCTGGGACAAACCGCTGGCCTGGTAGCCAAGCCTGCCCCGGCCTGCCAGCCAGCCGCTTCGCGGCTTGCCCGCATAGCGGCCGGCGCTGGCCTCGATCAGGCCTGCAGCGTGGCCATGTCGATCACGAAACGGTATTTCACATCACCGGCGATCATGCGCTCGTACGCCTGGTTGATATTGCGGATGTCCAGCATCTCGATATCGCAGCGGATATCGTGTTCGGCACAGAAATCAAGCACTTCCTGGGTCTCGGCGATACCCCCAATCAACGACCCCGCCAGCACCCGACGCTTCATGACCAGGTTGGCCGCATGCACGGCCGGGTCGATCGGCTCGATCAGGCCGACCAGAATGTGCACCCCGTCGAACTTCAGCGTTTCCAGGTACGGGTTCAGGTCGTGCTGCACCGGAATGGTATCGAGCAGGAAATCGAAACGGTCGGCCGCAGCGCGCATCTGCTCGGCATCGGTGGACACGATCACATGGTCGGCGCCCTGGCGCCGCGCTTCTTCGGCCTTGGCCTGGGAGCGGGTGAACAAGGTCACTTCTGCGCCCAGCGCCTTGGCCAGCTTGATGCCCATGTGGCCCAGCCCGCCCATGCCCAGGATGCCGACCTTGTGCCCTGGGCCGACACCATGGTGCTTGAGCGGCGAATAGGTGGTGATACCGGCGCACAGGATCGGCGCGGCGCTGGGCAGGTCCATGCCGGCCGGAATGCGCAGCACGAAATGCTCGCTGACCACGATGCTGCTGGAGTAGCCGCCCATGGTGTTGCTGCCGTCGACCCGGTCCGGGGTGGCGTAGGTCATGGTCGGGCCTTGCTGGCAGTATTGCTCCAGGTCCTTGGCGCACGCCTCGCAGTGGCGGCAGGAGTCGACCATGCAACCCACGCCTACCAGGTCACCTACCTTGTAGGCGGTAACCTGGTCGCCCGTGGCGGTGACGCGGCCGATGATTTCGTGGCCAGGCATCAGCGGGTATACGGCAATGCCCCATTCGTTGCGCGCCTGGTGGATGTCGGAGTGGCACACGCCACAGTACAGGATCTCGATGGCGACATCGTCCGGGCGCGGGCTGCGGCGCTCGAAAGTCATAGGCGTCAGGGGGCTGGTAGGGGTTTGGGCGGCGTAACCGATGGCGGTATACATGCTGGACCTCGCTGTAGAATGAAACGATTCAGTGGGGCGATTGTGCCCACCATTCGCTCTCGCGCACACGGCTGATTCTCCGGCATGCATGCCTGATTCTCCGAACCTGCCTTTGTGCTACTGGCGCGATACCGTCAATCTGCGATCATCAGGCTGTCTGATCCTCTGCCCTGGTTCATCATGCAACTGACCCGCCACGTCGATGCCAATGCGCCCCTCTGCGCCCTGATCCGCTGCCTGGCCACGCGCCCGGGCTTCGTGCCTACGCACCTGCCCCAGGTGCAGGTACTGAGCTGGGACCACTATGTCGCCAGCAGCCCGCAAATCTACGAGCCCAGCCTGATGATCCTGGCCCAGGGCAGCAAGCTGGCGCGCCTGGGGCCACGCACCCTTGAGTACGGTGCCGGCCACTACCTGGTGCAGGCGTTGTCGGTGCCCTTCATGTGTGAAACCTTCGCCACCCGCGAGGCGCCGTTATTGGGCGTGGCAGTGGACATCGACCGTGGCGTGCTGGGTGAACTGGTACAAAGCATGGACCTGGCGCCAGACCCTGCCGTGCAGGCGCAAACACCGCAATCGATGACTTCCGCAGCACTGGATGCGCCCATGCGCGACAGTGTGGAGCGCCTGCTGCAGTGCCTGCAGGACCCACTGGATGCCAAGGTTCTGGGCCCGGCGAGGGTGCGTGAAGTGCTTTACACCGCGCTGCGCGGCCCGCAGGCTGGGGTGTTGCGGGCGCTGGTGGAACAACAAGGGCACTTTGCCCGTATCGGCGCCGCCCTCGCCCACTTGCGCGAGCACTATAGCGAGCCCCTGAGCGTGGAGACGCTCGCGGCACGGGCCAACATGAGTGTTTCGACCTTTCACGAACACTTCAAGCGCTGCACCGACATGGCGCCCATGCAATACCTCAAACGCCTGCGGTTGCTCAAGGCCCAGCAAATGCTGATCGGCGAAGGCCTGGGTGTAGCCCAGACGGCGCACCGGGTGGGCTACCAGAGCACGTCGCAGTTCAGCCGCGAATACAAGCGCCAGTTCGAACGCAGCCCAGGGGATGAACTGCCCTACCAAAGCTTGCCGGTTTGACTGAAGGGCGGCGGGCAATCACCCGTCAGTCACCAGGCGTGGCACTTGAGGGCGCCAGTGGCCATTGCGCCAACGGCCAGTAGGCGCCCTTGCGCGATTCATACAACGTGAAGTGCGGGGCGCCGAGGAAAAACGCCGGCGCGCTGCCGGCCTCTGGCAAGTGGCCCCGAAAATCCCTGGCAAGCGTCAGGTGCGGGCGGTAGTCGCGCTTGGCAGCTTGCCCGGCAAAAGGCAGCAGCGCCTGCTGCAGGCCGTACACCAGGCGCATCAGCGCTGCTGGCACCTGCTGCGCCTCCAGTACCAGGGCGCTGGAGCGCTGCCACACCTGCAAGCGGTCAAGTGTCAACCGGGGTACCCTGCCCGGCAGCGCCAGTTGATCGACCGCCGCACAGATTGCCGGCACCAGGGCGGCATCTACATCGCCCAGGAACAGCAACGTGACATGAAAGTTGGCGGCCGGCACCGGTTTGCCGCTGCGCAGGTTCAGGCCGCGACGGAACTGGGCCAGAGCGCGGCGCTGGACATCGCTGACCGGCAAGGCGAAAAACAGCCGTTTGAACGGACTGCCGCTGGGGCGTACATCATGAACCATGGTGACTCCTGGGCATGAAACGTTTGCGCACGACTGTAGGGCATTACACCAATGTCGGCCTATGGTTTCGTAACAATAAGTACAAACTGCCCACATGATTGTTTATGCTGGCGGGCTTATGCCATGGCGCATGGCCTTATTTTCGACAAGTATCCGTCCATGAAAATTGCACTCGTCCTCCTCTTCGTTCTCTCGATCGCGTACGTTCACCTGCGCGGTCGGGTCCGTCACAAGCTGACCCGCCAACTGGGCGATCACTCCAGCTTTCTGGCCCCGATCAACAGTTTTCTGTACCTGTTTTCCAAACACCCGGCCAAACCGTACCTGCCCGTCGAGGCCTTTCCCGAACTGAAACCGCTGCAGGAGCACTGGCAGGAAATTCGCGAAGAAGGCCGGCAACTGCTGCAGGTAGGCGAAATCAAGAAGTCCGACAACTACGACGACGTGGGCTTCAACTCGTTCTTCAAAACCGGCTGGAAGCGCTTTTACCTGAAGTGGTACGGCGAAAGCCACCCGTCGGCAATGGCCCTGTGCCCACGCACCACCGAACTGTTGCAAGGTATCGGCACGGTCAAGGCGGCCATGTTCGCCACCCTGCCACCGGGGGCCAAGCTGGTGCGCCACCGTGACCCGTATGCCGGCTCCTACCGCTATCACCTGGGCCTGGACACACCGAACGACGACGCCTGCTACATCGATGTAGACGGCGAGAAATACTCATGGCGCGACGGTGAAGGGGTGGTTTTCGATGAAACCTACATCCACTACGCGGCCAACAATACCGAGCACAACCGCATCATTCTGTTCTGCGATGTCGAACGCCCGCTCAAGTACCGCTGGGCCAGCGCGTTCAACCGCTGGTTCAGCCGCAATGTCATGGCGGCTGCCGCAGCCCCCAACACCGCCGGAGACAAGACCGGCGGCATCAACCGGTTGTTCACCCGGATCTACAAGATCCGGGAACGCGGCAAGGCGCTGAAAAAGCGCAATCGCACGCGCTACTACCTGGAGAAGTGGGCGGTGGTGGCAGCGTTGCTGCTGGTGTTCATCTACATCTGAGTCCGTGTGTTGCCAGCGGCCTGTGCGAAGGTGCAGCCAAAGGCATGACTGGGCATGCACCAAAGTACAAGCCGCACGTTCGCCACGCTTCGACTAGCCTGAAAGCTCCATTCGCAACCACCCCAAGGTGACGACGATGAGCATGATGGACTGGGATGCCTACCGAAAGCAGTTGATGGCCGGCATCGGCGATCTGAAGCAACTTTCCCCCGACACCGTGGCCGGCTACATGACCGCCAGCGGCGCCGGGGCCAAAACCGGTCATCTGGACGCCAAGACCCGCGAACTGATCTCCCTGGCCGTAGCGGTAACCACCCGTTGCGACGGCTGTATCGCCGTGCATTCGCAGCAAGCGGTGAAGCATGGCGCTACCCGTGAGGAGATTGCCGAGGCGTTGGGTGTGGCGGTGGCGATGAACGCGGGTGCCGCGCTGGTCTACTCGGCCAGGGCCCTGGATGCAGTGGGCAAGGCCAACGGTTGAGCCCGAACGGCGCCGCCCTTGCGCGACGGCGCCGTGCCCCGCAGACTGGGCGGCTAAACCCGCGCAGGAACCCGCATGATCCACATCCGCCCCATGACGGCCGAAGACTTCGAGCGCTTCTGGCCCACTTTCCAGGCCACTGTCCAGGCCTGCGAAACCTATGCCTACGACCCGTCCCTGAGCTTCGAACAGGCCCGCCACCTGTGGCTGGAGCTGCCTTTGCGCACCTTGCTGGCCGAAGAAGAGGGTCAACTGCTGGGCTCGTACTACCTCAAGCCCAATGCGGCAGGGCCCGGTGCGCATGTCGGCAATTGCGGCTACATGGTCTGCGCCCAAGCGCGCGGGCGCGGCGTGGCCAGGTTGATGTGCGAGCACTCGCAGAAACTGGCGCGCCAGGAAGGCTTTCTGGCCCTGCAGTTCAACTCGGTGGTGGCCACCAATGAAGTGGCAGTCGCCCTGTGGCACAAGCTGGGGTTCGAAACGGTTGGCCGGCTGCCCAAGGCCTATCGCCATGCCCGGCTGGGGCTGGTGGACTGCCTGGTGATGTACAAGTGGCTGGCCGATGAGCCAGTGGCAGAGAAGCCGCCGCTGCTGATCGGGCGCAAGAATATCGAAGCCCGGGTTTCGCGGCGGCGTGGGCGCTGATCGTTCTTCACGATCTGCCTTGACGAAGGCACCGCCAGGTGCTCAGATGCGCGCCAGTTTCAGGTGCCCTGCGCCGCCGCGCGCAGGGTGAAACGGGAAGCCGGTGCGTCGTGTTGATCACGACAAGTCCGGCGCTGCCCCCGCAACGGTAAGTGAGCGAACCCTTCGAGATACCACTGTGCTCAGGCATGGGAAGGTGAAGGTTTCATGCCCCTCGCAAGCCCGGAGACCGGCCTGAGGCTTCATTTGGCACCCCGCGGTGGGCGGGCGCAGGCCGGTATCCGTGCGCGCGCTTGCCTGTACGGAGCCCTCCTTTGCGTGTTTTCCACCGGGATCCATTCATTCCTGCAGCAGTGGAACGACATGTCCCGTATGTTCAAGCTTCACCCCCTGGCGGCCTGCCTGGCCGTCACGCTTCCGGCCCTGGCCGATGACCGCGGACCGCAGCCCCTGGCATTGCCCTCCACGGCCATCACCGACACCCTCGACAGCCATGCCAGCGACTTGGCCACGCCGACCCAGGCCGGCTCGCGCCTGGGGCTCAGCGCCCTGGAAACGCCAGCCAGTACCAGCAGCATCAGCGCCGAGCAGATCCAGCAGCGCAACAACCTGACCGTGCAGGATGCCGTAACCCGCTCGCCAGGCATTACCTTCATCGGCTCCCCCGGCGACGGTGGCACCGGCCTGTCCGCCCGCGGCTTTGCCGGGCACGGCTCGGTCATGACCTTGTTCGATGGGGCCCGCCTGTTCACCGGAGCCGGCACCCAGACCTTCCCGGTCGACCCGTGGATGGTCGAACGTATCGATGTGCTTCGCGGCCCGGCATCGGTGCTCTACGGCGAAGGCGCCACCGGCGCGGTGGTCAACGTCATCCCGAAAAAACCGGTTGCCGGTACGGTGCGCAACCAGCTGCGGCTTGGATATGGCAGCTGGGACCACCAGCAACTCGGCCTGGACAGCGGTGGCAGCCTCAGCGAGCGCCTGAGCTATCGCCTGACGCTGAACCAGCAAGCCGGCAATGGCTGGGTGGACCGCACCCCCTCACGCAGCCTGGCGCTCAGCGCGGCCCTGCGCTTCGATGCCAGTGACGACCTCAGCTTTACCCTGGCCCATGAGCGCGGTGCGGCGCAGCCTGCCAACTACTACGGCACGCCGCTGATCGACGGCCATTACCGCAGCAGCCTGCGCAAGAAAAACTACAACCTGCAGAACGACGTGCAGCGCTACGACGACCAGTGGACCCGCCTGACCACCGACTGGGCACTCAACGACCACCTCAGCGCCAGCAACCAGCTGTACTACATCAGTAGCCGCCGCCATTGGCGCAACGCCGAGCAGTATGAATGGGACGCCGGGCGCCAGCAGTTGCTGCGCGGCAGCTACCTGGAAATCAAGCACGACCAGGAGCAGTTCGGCGACCGCCAGACCTTCACCCTCGACCATTCGCTGTTCGGCCTGGCCAGCAGAACCGTGCTCGGCGCCGAGTACAACAAGGTGCGCTTCAACGTCGACAGCAACAGCCCCTACAACGACGTAGGCGGTGACTACATCGACCCGTGGCAGCCGCAGCCGGGCGTATTCCACAGCGGGTCGCCGCTGCGCCCGCAAAGCCTGTCCACCACCCATACCTTTGCCCTGTTCGGCGAAAACCGCCTGCAACTCACTGAGCGCCTGTCGCTGGTGACCGGGGTGCGCCGCGACCAGCACCACATCGACCGCGACAACCTGACCAATGCCAGCCGCAGCGACCGCAGCCTGCAAGGTGGCAACTGGCGTGCGGGGCTGGTGTATGCACTCAGTGACGCGCTGTCGCTGTATGGCCAGTACTCCACCAGCGAGGATGAGGTCAACAACCTGATAAGCCTCAGCCCCAACCAGATGCACTACGACCTCACCCAGGCGAAACAGACCGAGGTGGGCCTCAAGCAACGTTTCTGGGGCGGGGATGGCGAATGGACCTTGGCGGCCTACCACATCGTCAAGCAGAAGCTGCTGGTAGACGACCCCCTCACGCACCAGCCCCAACAGGCTGGCCAGCAGACGTCGGATGGGCTGGAGGCAACCGTGGAACTGGCGCTGGCCCACCAGTGGCGGGTGTCTGCCAACGCAGCGCTGCTGCGCGCCCGGTATGACGCGTTTGACGAACAGGTGGGCGCAGCGGTGCAGGACCGTGCCGGCAACCGCCCGGCCAACGTGCCTCGGCGCACTGCCAACCTGTGGCTGAGCAAAGGTATTGGCCAGCAGATCGAGTTGGGGGTGGGCGCGCGCTATGTGGATGAACGTTACGCCGATAACGCCAATACCCAGAGCGCCCCAGGCTATACCGTGGTCGACGCCACGATCGGCTGGCAGGTTCTGCCGCAGGTGAAAGTGGGGTTGCAGGTGAACAACCTGTTCGACCGCGAATATGTGCAGGCGGCGTTCAGCGGCCAGCAATGGCTGATGGGAACGCCACGTTCCTACTTTGCGACGCTGGACTACAGCTTCTGAAGCGGGCAGCCCGGGTTGGCGTAGCGCAGCTTCACGGCGAAAAGCCAACCCGGCGCTGAGCAAAAAACCTACCCGTGCATGGCCATATGGATATAACATAACATTTCATTCAGGCTTTTTTTCATCAGCGACCCTCCATGACAAGCGCCAGCCCCAGTCCCACCCAACTCAACCAGCGCCTGCAGAGCATCGACGCCCTGCGCGGTCTGGTAATCCTGTTCATGCTCCTGGACCACGTGCGCGAAACCTTCTTCCTGCACCGCCAGGTCAGCGACCCGATGGCCATCGATACCACCGAGCCGGCACTGTTCGCCAGCCGTACCCTGGCGCACCTGTGCGCGCCGGTGTTCGTGCTGCTGACCGGGCTCTCGGCCTGGCTGTATGGCGAAAAGCGCCAGGGCCGTGGCGATGTCGCGGCGTTCCTGTTCAAGCGCGGGCTGTTTCTGGTGGCGCTGGAGTTCACCCTGGTCAACTTTGCCTGGACGTTCCAGCTGCCGCCCACGGTGATCTACCTGCAGGTGATCTGGGCCATCGGCATCAGCATGCTCGCCCTGTCGTTGCTGGTGTGGCTGCCACGCCCGGCGCTGCTCGGCGTGAGTGCCGTCATCATTGCCGGGCATAACCTGCTCGACAGCCTGCACTTTGCCCCGGGGTCTGCCCTGCACGTGCCCTGGGCGATTCTGCATGACCGCGGCTGGCTGACGTTGTCCGACACGCTGCGGCTGCGCACGTCCTACCCGGTACTGCCGTGGATCGGGGTGATCGCCCTGGGCTACTGCCTTGGGCCATGGTTTGCCCGCGGCAGCCAGGCCGGGCCACGTCAGCGCTGCCTGCTGCTTGGCGGGCTGCTGGCGCTGCTGGGCTTTTTCGTGCTGCGCGTATTCAACGGCTATGGCGAAGCCGCGTGGAGCAGCTACCCCACGCTCACACACACCCTGATGAGCTTCTTCAACCTCACCAAGTACCCGCCTTCGCTGTTGTTCCTGGCACTGACCCTGGGCTGCGGCCTGCTGTTGCTGCGCGCATTCGAGCGCGCCGGCCAGGCCCGCTGGATCAGCGCCCTGGCGGTGTTCGGTGCAGCGCCGATGTTCCTCTACCTGCTGCACCTGTATGTGCTGAAGCTGCTGTACCTGGCCTGCGTGGCGCTGTTCGGCAGCAACCACGGCAGCTATTTCGGCTTCGACGGCGTCGCGGCGGTATGGTGCGTGGCGCTGTTGCTGGCGGCTTCGCTGTACCGGCCGGTGCACTGGTTCGCCCGGCTGAAACAGCGGCGGCGCGACATCCGCTGGCTGAAGTACTTCTGAAAAGCGTTTTCACCCGGCGGCGCGATGGTCTACCATGCGGGCCGCCGGTTTCCATCACGGAATCAATAGGGAATCCCCGGCCCGCCAACACGGGCCAAACGGAACTGCCCCCGCAACTGTAAGTGCCGAGCCTGCTCCATCGACGCCACTGGGTGTACTACCCGGGAAGGCCGGAGCCGGGCCGTGACGCACCAGTCAGGAGACCTGCCGGCCAACATTCACCAACCGGCGGGGTGCCCGGGATTGGCCATTGTGTTGCCTTTGCCGCTGGCAAGGGCGCGGCGATGTCTGTCCGTGCGTTCATTCCGTGAACTGTCCGATAGGAGATCGCCCAGCATGCTGCCCCGCTTCGCCACCCTGCTTGCCGGCCTCAGCCTCAGCGGCCTGGCCCAGGCCGCCGCCACCCAGTACCCGCTGACGGTGGACAACTGCGGTAAGCCGCAGAGCTTTGCCCAGGCGCCACAGCGCGCCGTGACCATCGGCCAGGCCGGCACCGAGATGCTCTATGCCCTGGGCCTGGGTGACAAGCTGGCGGCGAGTTCGCTGTGGTTCAACAATGTGTTGCCCGAATACCAGGCCATGAACGCCACGGTACCGCGCCTGGCCGACAACGAACCCAGTTTCGAGGCGGTGGTTGGCCAACGCCCGCAACTGGTGGCCGTGCAGTTCGAGTGGATGGTCGGGCCGCAGGGTGTGGTCGGTACGCGCGAACAGTTCGCCGAACTGAACATCCCCACCTACCTGTTGCCCTCGGACTGTGAGGGCAAGGACAACCTGATCGGTGCCGACGGCACCCGCCTGCAGGCGTTCCAGGTCGACAGTATCTACAAGAGCGTCAGCCAGCTGGCGGAGATCTTCGATGTACAGGCGCGCGGCGTGGCCCTGAACGCCGAGCTCAAAGGCCGCCTGGACAGCGCCCGCGCGCAATTGGCGGGCAAGGACCTGTCGGGCACCTCGGCACTGTTCTGGTTCTCCAGCGCCAACCTGGTCATCGACCCTTACGTCGCGGGCCGCCAAGGGGTCGCCGACTTCATGCTGCGCACCCTGGGGGTGCGCAATGTGGTCGAGTCCAGCGAGGAGTGGCCCACCGTAGGTTGGGAAACCCTGGCCAGGGCCAACCCCACCTGGCTGATCATCGCCCGCATGGACCGCCGGCGTTTCCCCGCCGACGACTACCAGAAGAAGCTGGCATTCCTGCGCAGCGACCCGGTAACCCGCAACATGGACGCGGTGAAACACGACCGCATCATCATCCTCGACGCCGACGCCATGCAGGCGGGTATCCGCCTGTTCCGTGGCGTGCAAACGTTGGCGGCCGCTTTTGCCAGCGGTAAAGCCAGCCAGTGATCAGTCGACTGTCAGCCTGTATCGGCCTGGCCGTGGCCGCACTGCTGGCGGCCCTGCTCGCCGGCACAGCCATTGGCGAAACCGGCCTGGCACCGCGCGTGGTCGGCCAGGTGCTGGCCAACCAGCTGTGGCAAGCCGGTTATCCGGTCGACCCGATCGATGCCGGGATCATCTGGAACTATCGCCTGACCCGCACACTGGTTGCGGCGGCCTGCGGTGCCGGCCTGGCCACCTGCGGCGTGATCCTCCAGGCGCTGCTGCGCAATCCCCTGGCCGAGCCCTACCTGCTGGGGCTGTCCGCCGGCGCTTCGACCGGTGCCGTACTGGTTGGCCTGCTGGGCCTGGGCAGCCTGGCTTTGAGCATGTCGGCCGGCGCCTTCATCGGTGCCCTGGCGGCCTTTGCCCTGGTGCTGGTGCTGGCCCGCGCGGCAGGCCCTGGCAGCAATAACGCCCAGGTGATTCTGGCTGGTATCGCCGGGTCGCAACTGTTCAATGCCCTGACGGCATTCCTGATCACCAAGTCGGCCACCGCCGAGCAGGCACGGGGCATCCTGTTCTGGCTACTGGGCAACCTCAGTGGCGTGCGCTGGCCCGCAGTATGGCTAGCCGTGCCAGTGGCACTGTTCGGCTTGCTGGTGTGCCTGTGGCATCGCCGCGCGCTGGATGCCTTCACCTTCGGCGCCGACTCGGCAGCTTCGCTGGGCATACCGGTGCGGCGCAGCCAGTTACTGCTGATCAGTTGCGCGGCGCTGGTAACGGCCGTGATGGTGTCCATCGTCGGCGCCATCGGTTTCGTCGGGCTGGTCATTCCACACGCCCTGCGCCTGCTGCTCGGCCCCGGACACAGCCGCCTGCTGCCTGCCAGTGCATTGGGCGGGGCACTGTTTCTGATTGCCGCCGACATCCTCTCGCGCACGCTGATCAGCGGCCAGGTCATACCGGTGGGCGTGGTCACCGCGCTGCTTGGCGCGCCTGTCTTCGCGCTGATACTGGTCAGCCGCCGGGGGCGCCCATGACGGTCATGGCTGCATTCCAACTGGCGCCGCTGAGCTGCCAGGATCTCGGCCTGCAACTGGCCGGCAAACGGGTGCTGCACGACATCCATCTCAACCTGGTGGCGGGTGAAACACTCGCGATCGTCGGCCCCAACGGCTCAGGCAAGTCTTCGCTGCTGAAGGTGCTGGCCGGCCTGCGCCCGCCGGCCTGCGGCAGCGTGCAGTTGATGGGCGAGCCACTGGCAGGCATGCCTCGCCGGCGCGTGGCCCAATGCCTGGCACTGGTTGAACAGCAGGCCGACACCCTCGATGCAATCAATGTGTTCGACGCGGTGGCCTTGGGCCGCACGCCGTGGCTGTCAGCCATTGCGCCGTTCTCCAGCGCGGACCGGGCGATTGTCGAGCAGGCACTGGCCGACCTCGACGCCTTGCACCTGCGCGCTCGCCTTTGGGGGTCGTTGTCCGGTGGCGAGCGGCAGCGCGTGCATATCGCCCGCGCCCTGGCCCAACGGCCGCAGGTGCTGCTGCTCGACGAACCGACCAACCACCTGGACATCCAGCACCAGCTGAGCCTGCTGCAGCAGGTACAAGCCCTGCAGGTGACCACCCTGGTGGCCCTGCACGACCTCAACCAGGCGCTGACCTGCGACCGCGTTGCAGTGCTCGACAAAGGCCGGCTGGTCGCCCTCGGCACGCCGTTCGAGGTACTGACCCCCGAGTGCCTGCTGCACACCTTTGGTGTTCATGGCCATTACCTCACCGACCCCTGGGACGGCACACGCATCCTGCGCTTTCGCGCCCCCTGAGCTACCGGCAGAAGCCTGGGTAGCCCAGGCGCCTGGCCTGCTCAGCCCAAGCGCAGTTGCATGTGCGTGGTTTGCCAGACCGGGTCTGGCTCCACGTCCACGACAGCGAAGCCTTGCCGCTCCCAGAACGTGATGGCCCCCGGCAGGAATGGGTGGGTATGCAGGTAGAGGCAACCGATGCCGGCCTGCAGCGCCTGCTGGCGCAAGGCGCCGAACAACGCGGCGGCAAGCCCGCGCCTGCGGTACGCCGGCAGCACGAACAGGCGCACCACTTCAACGACGCGCTCGCCAGCATAATCAAGTTGGCTGAAACGGTGGTCGTAGGGCAGGTAGCCGATCACCCCGACCAGGCGCTCATCAACCCGGGCTTCCAGGAAGCAGCCCTCGCCTTCAAGGTAGGTTTCGCTGAAATGCGCCAGGTCCCGGGGCAACGGTGCATTGGCCAGCGCCGGAAACAGCTCGCGGCGCGCGCTGTCGACAAACGCCAGCACTTGGCCAATGGCATCGCGGGTAACAGGTTGCAACGTCCAGTTCGGCATAAGGTTCAAGCCTGAGTGTTGGGTGCACGGTTCTAACCCAGCCGGCCGTACAAGGCAAATCGCAGGGCTCGTCGCGGCAGGGCTGACCTCGCTATAATCGGCAGCCTTCACTGCCCGACCAGGCCACGCCATGCCTCGCATCCAGAAGTTGCTGTTGCCGCTGTTGCTGATTGCTGCCGTTGCCGCCTGCGACCAGAAGCCCTCCCGTGAAGAGCAGATTCTTGCCCAGCTGCCGCTGCAGGATGCCTACGACCACAACATCGAACGCATGGCCGGGCTGCTGGCCCGCCAGCACCCACGGCTGGCGCGTACCACCATCGAAGATGTGCTGCGCAAGCATCTGACGGTAGAAGACCAGCGCCAGGACCTGTTCCGCCTCTACAGCAAGGAGCATTTCAGTGACGCCGAGTTCGCCACCATTGTCGCGGCCACCCAGGACCCGGCCAAGGCCCGTGCTCTGGAAAACACCGATGCTGGCCGGCAACTGAGCGACAAACTCACCGGCCTGATGCGTGAAACCGCCCGCGACCCCAAGGTGCAAGCATTGGCCGAGCAGCGCATGCAGCAGGTGCAAGACGAACTGAACGCCTTGGAAAAGGCAGGTTCATGAGCGCGACCGGCACGGTCGCTTCCGTTTCGTAGCCCTATTCGAACACTCGAGGTCAGGATTGCCACACGCCAAGCACGGACTGCGCCTGGATCTACGCACACTCATTCTGGTGCTGTGCGCCCTTACTGCCGTGGTCATGCTGTGCGCCAGCTATTTCGCCAGCTACCGGGTACAGCGCCAATTGCTGATCGACCACGCGCTGGAAGCCAACCGGGTGTATGCGGCCAAGCTGGCCAGCATCACCGATGCATTCATCGGTAGTGCCTTGCAGCAACTGGCGTTCAGCGCCAGCGAGCAAGGCCGGCAACTGGACGATCCCGCCGCCTTGCAGCGCGAGACCGACCGGGTGCTGGGCCAGAGCATGGCGTTCAATTCCACGTTCGTGATCGATGCCAATGGCGTGCTGCTGGCGATATCCCCCGCGCCGCTACGCCACATGGTCGGCACCCGGATGCAATCGCCCGGTGTGCAGGAGGCATTGCAGGAGCGCCGCGCGCTGGTGTCGACACCCTATCTGTCGGCGGCCAACAACCTGGTGGTGGCGCTGACGCAACCGGTCGTCGACGCCAACGGCCGCTACCTGGGGTATGTCGGTGGCAGCCTTTACCTGCGGGAACGCAACATCCTCAACCGCCTGCTCGGCGAGCACTTTTACAAGGACGGTTCGTACCTGTAT
Source organism: Pseudomonas sp. UBA6699 (assembly GCF_002454615.1). Classification (NCBI taxonomy): domain Bacteria; kingdom Pseudomonadati; phylum Pseudomonadota; class Gammaproteobacteria; order Pseudomonadales; family Pseudomonadaceae; genus Pseudomonas; species Pseudomonas sp. UBA6699. The sequence goes on along the minus strand of NZ_DKJF01000018.1, from coordinate 29,271 downwards.
GTGGTCGACCGCAATCGCCGGCTGCTCTACCACCCCGACAGCCAGCGGGTGGGTACCGTCGTGCAGGGCAATGAGCTGATCGACCAACTGACCAACCTGGGCAACGGCACACGCCAGCTGACCAACAGCCAAGGTGTGGAGATGGTCGCCGGCTTCGCCACCGTGCCCAGCGCCGGCTGGGGCGTGGTGGCACAGCAGCCACTGGCACAAACCATGATGCCGCTCAGCCGCCTGGTGCTGAACGTGGTCGGTATTTCCGCGCCGCTGGCCCTGATAGGCTGCTTGCTGCTGTGGTGGCTGGCCCTGACCATCGCCCGCCCACTGTGGCAACTGGCTGCAGGTGCCCGCTCGATGGACCGCCCCGGCACCGCTGAGCGCTTGCATCGCGTGCGGGCCTGGTACTTCGAGGCCGCAGAGCTCAAGCGCGCCTTGCTGTTCGGCTTGAACTTGCTGCAGGCGCGCATCGGCAGGCTCAACCGCGATGCCCAGACCGACCCCCTGACAGGCCTGGGCAACCGCCGCAGCCTGGAGCTCAACCTGTCGCTGCTGGAAGCCGAAGGCCGGGCATTTGCAGCCATCGTGCTGGATATCGACCACTTCAAGCAGGTCAACGACAAGCATGGGCATGTGGTCGGTGACCAGGTGCTGCAGCGGCTGGCCGAGCTGATGCGCCGCTGTTGCCGCGAGGGTGACCTGCTTTGCCGCACCGGCGGTGAAGAATTTCTCATGCTGCTGCCTGGGGCCAGCCTGGAGGTGGCCGCCGCGGTCGCTGAGCGCCTGCGGGTGACGGTGCAGGAAACGCCGATCCAGCCGGTGGGCGCGGTGACCCTGTCACTGGGGGTGGCCCACTGGAGCGGCGAGCCGGGGCGCGAGCCGGAAACCGTGCTGAGCGAGGCTGACCTGGCGCTGTACCGGGCCAAGCAGGAAGGGCGCAATCGCGTCGCTGTCGCCTGATTGCCTGGCGCCCGCTGCGCTGCCGGGCACACGCCGTGTCGATGGCGGTTGATTCAGGTATCCCGAGGTCGTCCTCGACAAAGCGCCTTGCGCTGCCCGGTTATCTACTGGCAGGCATAACAATGATGGCGCGGCCAGACCGCACCACGTTCATCATGCCTGCCAATGGAATCGGAGAGCACCCGCATGCCCGCACCTCATGAGGTATCCCCCGCCACCCTGCGCAGGGTGATCGCCGCCTCGGCCATCGGCAACTTCGTCGAATGGTTCGACTTTGCCGTATACGGCTTTCTCGCCACGCTGATCGCCAGCCAGTTCTTTGCCAGCGAAGATTCCAGCGTCGCCTTGCTCAAGACCTTTGCCGTGTTCGCGGTGGCCTTCGCCTTGCGCCCCCTGGGCGGTATCGTGTTCGGCGCCCTCGGCGATCGGCTGGGGCGCAAGCGCATCCTCTCGCTGACCATCTTGCTGATGGCCGGCTCCACCACCCTGATCGGCCTGCTGCCGACCTACGCCAGCATCGGCCTGGCCGCGCCGGTATTGCTGACCTTGGCGCGCTGCCTGCAGGGGTTTTCTGCCGGTGGCGAATACGCCGGGGCCTGCGCCTACCTGATGGAACACGCGCCCAACGACAAGCGGGCTTTCTACGGCAGCTTCGTACCGGTTTCGACCTTTTCCGCGTTCGCCTGTGCGGCGGTGATCGCCTATAGCCTGGAAGCCAGCCTGTCCAGCGAAGCCATGGCTGCCTGGGGCTGGCGCATTCCGTTCCTGATCGCCGCGCCACTGGGCCTGGTCGGCCTGTACCTGCGCTGGCGCATGGAAGAAACCCCGGCATTCCGGGAAGCCGTGGCCCAGGGCAAGGAGCACGAGCATTCGCCACTCAAGGAAACCCTGCGCCACCACGGCCGGGCCATTCGCAACCTGGGGGCGTTCATTTCGCTGACGGCGTTGTCGTTCTACATGTTCACCACCTACTTCGCCACCTACCTGCAACTGGTCGGCAACCTGACCCGGGCGCAGTCGCTGCTGGTCACCACCGTAGCCCTGCTGTTCGCCGCCATCGGCTGCCCGCTGGCGGGGGCGCTGTCGGACCGGTTCGGGCGGCGCAAGACCATCGGCTTCACCTGCCTTTGGGTGATGCTGTGCGTGTTCCCGGCCTACTGGCTGGCCAGCTCCGGCTCGATGCCGGGGGCCCTGCTGGGGGTGATTCTGCTGGCGGTCGGCGCGCTGTGCAGCGGGGTGGTGACTGCGGCATTGCTGTCGGAGAGCTTCCCGACCCGGACCCGCTACACCGCTTCTGCCATTACCTACAACGTGGCCTATACGCTGTTCGGTGGCACCGCGCCGCTGGTCGCGACCTGGCTGATCGGGCAGACCGGCAGCAGCCTGGCGCCGGCGTTCTACCTGGTGGTGATTGCGTTGGTGGCTTTGCTCGGCGGGCTGGCGTTGCCGGAAACGTCCCGGATATCGCTGCATGATGAACCCAACGCCGAGGGTGTAGGCCAAGGCGTTCAAGGCTCGGTTTGAGATCCTGGGGCTGCCTGGCAGCCCATCGCGACACAAGACCGCGTGTGTCTTGGGAGGGGATTAGAGTCTGGAGTGAGAGCGGTGAATGACAAGCTGAATGCCGCAGATGCCTAGAGCCCGCTCCCACAACGAATCGCGCAGGCTTTTCAAAATTTGAGCAAGACAGTTGCTCCTGCAAGT
>NZ_DKJF01000018.1:0-26357 GCF_002454615.1 Pseudomonas sp. UBA6699 | reverse complement strand
TTCGCGGGCTTGCCCGCTCCCAGAGGTTGAATCGCGCAGGCTTTTCAAATTTTGAGAAAGACAGTTACTCCCACCAGGCACACCCTGCAGGGTGGAGGTGTGCCGCGATGGGCCGCCCCAGCGGCCTCAGGGCTTTACCCCTCCTGCGCCTCTTCGCGTCGATAAGCCCATTGGTACAACGCCGGCAATACCAGCAAGGTCAAGGCGGTCGAAGACAGGATTCCGCCAATCACCACGGTCGCCAACGGCCGCTGCACCTCAGCCCCGGTGCCCGTCGCCAAGGCCATGGGAATGAAGCCCAGTGACGCCACCAGCGCGGTCATCAGTACCGGCCGCAAACGGGTCAGCGCGCCCTCCTCGACCGCCGCCCGCAGCGTTCGCCCCTGCTCACGCAAGCCGCGGATGAAGGCAATCATCACCAGGCCATTGAGCACGGCCACCCCCGACAGGGCAATGAAGCCCACGCCAGCGGAAATCGACAAGGGAATGTCGCGCAACCACAGGGCCAGGACGCCCCCTGTGAGGGCGAACGGAATTCCAGTGAACACCAGCAGGCCATCCCTGAGGTTGTTGAACATCATCAACAGCAACGCCATGACCAGCAGCAAGGCCACTGGCACCACCACTTGCAGGCGCTCGGCCGCCGATTGCAGCTGTTCGAACTGGCCGCCCCAGCGTGTCCAGTACCCAGCCGGTATCGGCACCTGGCCGCGCAATACCTGCTCGGCCTCCTGCACGAACGAGCCCAGGTCGCGCCCCCGCACGTTGGCGCTGACCACCACCACCCGCTTGCCGTCTTCGCGGCTGACCTGGTTCGGCCCCAGTTGCAGGTCAAGGGTGGCCACCTGCGACAGCGGGATGAAGCCGATCTGCCCGGTGCCCGCAGCCCCACTGGCCGGCACCGGGATCAGCAGGCTGGCCAGCCCATCCACGTCGGTACGCAAGGTTTCCGACAGGCGCACCACCATATCGAATCGCCGGTCACCTTCATACAAGGTGCCCGCCTTGCGGCCGCCCACCGCGGTGGCGATGGCATCCTGCACATCGCCCACGTTCAGGCCATGGCGGGCAGCCTTGTCGCGGTCGATGTCGATGGTCAGCACCGGCAGGCCCGTGGTCTGCTCGACCTTCACCTCGGACGCACCGGGTACGCCCTGCAGGCTGCCGGCGATCTGTGCGGCAGTACGGTTGAGCACCTGCATGTCGTCACCGAACAGCTTCACCGCCACATCACTGCGCACACCGGAAATCAGCTCGTTGAAACGCAACTGGATCGGCTGCGACAACTCATAATTGCTGCCGGGAACACTGGCGGCGGCACGTTGCACGTCGGCGATCAGCGCCTCGCGTGACTTACCGGGGTCGACCCATTGCTCGCGCGGGCGCAGCATCACATAGGCATCGGAAATATTCGGCGGCATCGGGTCGGCAGCGATCTCGGCGGTACCGGTACGGGCAAACACCCGCTCCACCTCGGGCACCTGGGCGATGATGGCCTGCTCCAGGCGCTGCTGCATGTCCACCGATTGCGACAGGCTGGTGCCCGGCACACGCAGGGCCTGCAGGGCAAAATCACCCTCGCTGAGGCTGGGGATGAATTCACTGCCCATGCGGCTGGCCATTACCCCGGACAACAGCACCAAGGCCGCTGCCCCGGCAAATGCACGCCGGCGCCGGCCCAGCACCCAGGCCAGCACCGGCGCATAACGCTGCCGCGCGGTGCGCATTACCAGGCCCTCTTCTTCCTTGACCTTGCCGGTGACGAACAGGGCGATCGCAGCGGGTACGAAGGTCACCGAAAGGAGCATCGCGCCAAGCAGGGCGATGACCACGGTGAAGGCCATGGGGTGGAACATCTTGCCTTCGACCCCGGTCAGGGCAAAGATCGGCAGGTACACCACCATGATGATCAACTGCCCGTAGATCAGTGGCCGCCGTGCTTCACGGGCGGCGGCAAACACCTCGTGCAAGCGCTCGCTGCGCGTCAGCATGCGGCCATGCCGTTGCTGGGCATGCGCCAGTCGGCGGATGGCGTTTTCCACGATCACCACCGCGCCGTCGACAATGATGCCGAAATCCAGCGCGCCCAGGCTCATCAGGTTGGCGCTGACCTTGTTGGCGAACATGCCCGTGAAGGTAAACAGCATCGACAATGGAATGACCATGGCGGTGATCAGTGCCGCGCGAATGTTCCCCAGGAACAGGAACAGCACGGCGATCACCAGAATGGCCCCCTCGATCAGGTTCTTCTTCACCGTGGCGATGGCCTTTTCCACCAGGTTCGTGCGGTCGTACACGGTCACCGCCGACACCCCTTCGGGCAGGCTGCGGTTGATCTCCACCAGCTTGGCAGCCACTGCCTGGGATACCGTGCGGCTGTTTTCGCCGATCAACATGAATACCGTGCCCAGCACCACCTCGCGGCCGTTTTCGGTCGCCGCCCCCGAGCGCAACGCTTCGCCGAGGCCTACCTGGGCAACGTGGCTGACGCGGATCGGGGTGCTGTCCACGCTGGAGATGACGATATTGGCGATATCATCGGCCGAGGCCACCTGGCCAGGCGCGCGGATCAGCAACTGCTCGCCGTTACGTTCGATGTAACCCGCGCCGACGTTGGCGTTGTTACGCTCCAGCGCCGCGACCAGGTCGTTGAGGGTGAGCGTGTAGGCCGCCAGGCGCTTGGGGTCCGGCGCAATCAGGTACTGCTTGGCGTACCCGCCAATGCTGTTGACCTCTGCCACCCCGGGCACGTTGCGCAACTGCGGCTTGATGATCCAGTCCTGGATCACGCGCAGGTCGGTTGCGCTGTAGGGGGTGCCGTCTTCCTTCAGGGCCCCCTCTTCGGCTTCCACCGTCCACAGAAAAATCTCCCCCAGCCCGGTGGAGATCGGCCCCATGCCAGCCTCGATGCCCTCGGGCAGTTGCTCGCGCGCCACTTGCAGGCGCTCGTTGACCAACTGGCGGGCGAAGAACAGGTCGGTGCCGTCCTCGAAGATCACCGTGACCTGTGACAACCCCGAGCGCGACAGCGAGCGCGTCTGCTTGAGCCCGGGCAGGCCGGCCATGGCGGTTTCGATGGCGAAGGTGATGCGCTGCTCGGTCTCCAGGGGCGAGTAACCGGGTGCGGCCGTGTTGATTTGCACCTGGACGTTGGTGATATCCGGTACGGCGTCGATCGGCAACTGCCGGTAGCTGTGAATGCCCACCGCGGCCATCAGGACCACAGCCAGCATCACCACCAGGCGCTGCTCGATGGCAAATTGGATCAGGCGTTCGAACATGCAGGCGTCCCCCTGGTCAATGGCTGTGCTCGGCCGAGCCTTTGCCCAGCTCCGACTTGAGAACGAAGCTGCCGGCGGCAGCCACCTGGGTTCCGGCAGCCAGGCCGCTGGTGATTTCCACATGCCCGGCATCGCGACGGCCGGTGGTTACGGGTCGGGCCTCGAAGCCCTGCTCGGTACGGGCGAATACCACGGTCTGCGCGTCCAGGCTTTGCAGGGCGATTTCAGGCACCACTACCGCAGCCTCGAAACGTTCGATGCTGACCGCAACATTGACGAACAAACCGGGGCGCCAGGCGCCGTCAGGGTTGGCCAGGCTGGCACGGACGGTGGCGGCACGGTTCTGTTCGCCGAGCAGGCTGCCAACGTAATTGACCTTGCCTTCGACCTGGGCCCCCAGGTCTGGCGCGCTGACCATGACCGTACGGCCGGTGCGTACCTTGTCCAACTCACGTGGTGCCACGGCGAAAGTCGCCCACACCCGGCTCAGGTCAGACAGGGTGAAGGCGTTGCTGGTCGCGTCGACCACCTCACCCACGCTCAGGTGTTTCTCCACGACCACGGCGTCGAACGGTGCGCGCAGTTCATAGCGGTTGCCGGCACCTGCCGGCCCCACCGCCGCGACCTTCTGCCGGGCATTGGCCAAGGCTATTTCGGCCTCCTGCAGCGCCTGGCGCGCTTGCAGGTAATCCTGCTCGGCGCTGATGCGCTCCTGCCACAGCTGTTGTTCGCGGCGCAAGGTCAGGCGCGCCAGCTCAAGGCGGCGTTGGGCAGCCTGCTGCTCGCTGCGCAGGTCAGAGATCTGCTGGCTGGCGATTACCGCCAGCACCTGCCCGCGCTTGACCGCCTGGCCCAATTCGGCCTGGACTGCCTCGACCACACCCGGCACCCGCGGTACCACGTGGGCGGTGCGGTCCTCGTCAAAACGGATTTCACCGGGGAAGTTTATGGCTGTACCCAGCGCGCGCGGCCCGGCAGCAACCAACTGCACCCCGGCAGCTTCGATCTGGGCGATGGACAGGTGCACCTGCCCTTGTTCATCGTCGTGCTCTGTTTCTGCATGGCCTTCGGCGGCGTCCGCCTCGCCATGCTCATGGCTGTCTTCAGCTGGCTGGGCAGTGGCTGCCTGGCCGAGTGTACCGGTCCAGGCCAGGCCACCGAGGCCTAACGCGGCCAGGGTGGCTGCCAGAAGGGCCAACTTGCGTGGGTTAGTCATTGCTGCTCCTGCTGGTCATTGGGTTGCCCAGGTCATCGAGGTCGCCGTAGATACGCTCGACCCGCCCGCGTGCATCGGCCGCCGTGGCCAGGGCCTCGAGGTACAGGCCACGGGCCTCGATCAGCGTGCGCTGGGCATCGAGTACATCGAGAAAAGCGAACTTGCCCATTTCGAAACCACGGGTGGCGGTGTCCACGGCTTGCTGTGCAGCCGGCAGGATGGTGCGGTCGTAGGCCGCCACCTCCTGCATGGCCGTGGCCCATTGGTCGACGGCGCTGCGGGTTTCGCTGCGCAAGCGCAGGGCCACGGCATTGCGCAAGTCACGCGCCTGGTCGGCACGGCGCGCCGCCGCCAGCACGTTGCCCTGGTTACGGTCAAACAACGGCAGCGGCATGGACAGGCCAACCACGTTCACCCGCTCGCGCTCTTCGCGGCTGTACTGGCTGCCAAGGCTGACGGTGAGGTTGGGAATGCGCTGAGCCTTTTCCGTGCCCAACGCCGCATCGCCACGCTCGACCTGGGCGGCGGCCAGGCGCCACTCGACCGTTTGCTCGACGTGGGCGAGCAAGGTGTCAGGACTGGGCGCGGCCCCAGGCGAAAGGTTGGCCGCCTGCAAGCTGTCGAAGCTGGCCAGCGGGCTGCCGGTCAAACGCGCCAAGGCCTGGTAGGCCACGCTACGCTGGGTTTGCGCGCGGCGCAGTTGGGCCTCGGCCTGGGCCAGTTGCACCTGGGCGCGGGTGGCCTCCACGGGCGATGACTGGCCGGCAGTGACCCGCCCCTGCACCACCCGCAAGCCGCGGGCGGTCAAGGCCTGGGATTGCTGCGCCAGCTCCAGCGCGGTCTGTGCCCGCAAGGCGGCATGGAACGCCTGGACCACATCGGCACGCAGGCCATTGCGCTGGCGTTCCAGGTCAAGCTGGGCGATCGCCTGACCGACGCCGGCCGCGGCGATGCGTGCAGCGCGCTTGCCGCCCAGTTCCAGCGGCTGGCTGAGGGTGATGGTGGTGGTGCTGGTGTCCCGGCGCGTGTCCTCCACCTCCCACGCCAGTTCGGGGTTGGGCAGTAACCCGGCCTGGCGCCGCTCGCCGTCGGCAATGCCGATTTCGCGGCTGGTGGCAGCCAGTTCCGGGTTCTGGGCAAAAGCGGCGGCCAGCGCCTGGGGCAAGCTCAAGCGCTGGCTGGCGTGGGCGCTCGTGGCGCCAACCAGCAGCAGGCAGAGCAAGGCGAACTTGCGGGGGATGAGCACGGAACAGGTCCTCGTCGACGAAGGGTGGCGAGGGACTGTAGAGAAGGCTGGTTATCGGGGTGGTGGCATGAAAATTACAATTCTGTAAGGCGTGCAGCCTGTGCGCCAGCGCGCCTTGGCGGCGAACGCGGTTCGATAATCGCCCACTTTCCCAGCACGGCGGCTCCCCTCAATTGACGGAACTAACCAGTCAGTACAAAACTAGGCACATCCAACAACAACAAAGCGAAGCCCGTCATGACGCCCCTCATTCTCGTGCTCAACGGCCCCAACCTGAACATGCTGGGCACCCGAGAGCCGGCCCAGTATGGTTACGAAACCCTTGCCGACCTTGGCCAACACTGCGCCGACACTGCCAATGCCCACGGCCTGGAAGTCGAATTCCGGCAAACCAACCATGAAGGTGAACTGATCGACTGGATCCACGCCGCGCGCAATCGCTGCGCCGGTATCGTGATCAATCCAGGTGCCTGGACCCACACCTCGGTAGCCATTCGCGATGCGCTGGTGGCCAGCGAAGTACCGGTCATCGAAGTGCACCTGTCCAATGTGCACAAACGTGAACCGTTCCGCCACGTGTCGTTCGTTTCGTCGATCGCGGTCGGCGTCATTTGCGGCCTGGGAAGCCACGGCTACCGCATGGCCATCAGCCACTTCGCCGAGCTGCTCAAGGAGCGTGCAGCATGAGCCAGCCTGCCATCCTTGCCGGCCTGATCGGCCGGGGTATCCAACTGTCGTGCACCCCGGCCCTGCACGAGCACGAAGGCGATGCCCAGGCCCTGCGCTATCTGTACCGGCTGATCGACGCCGACCAGTTGCAACTGGACGACAGCGCCCTGCCCGGCCTGCTCGACGCTGCGCAGCACACGGGTTTTACCGGCCTGAACATCACCTACCCGTTCAAGCAGGCGATCCTGCCGTTGCTCGACGAGCTGTCGGATGAAGCACGCGGCATCGGCGCGGTCAACACCGTGGTACTCAAGGACGGCAAGCGGGTTGGCCACAACACCGATTGCCTGGGCTTTGCCGAAGGTTTGCGCCGCGGCCTGCCCGATGTGGCCCGCCGCAAGGTGGTGCAGATGGGGGCTGGCGGCGCGGGCTCGGCGGTGGCGCATGCCTTGCTGGGCGAAGGGGTTGAACAGCTGGTGTTGTTCGAAGTGGATACCGCCCGCGCTCAGGCACTGGTCGACAACCTGAATGCGCATTTCGGTGCGGGGCGGGCAATGCTTGGCGGTGACTTGGCCACGGCACTGGCCGATGCGGACGGGCTGGTCAACACCACCCCGGTCGGCATGGCCAAGCTACCCGGCACGCCGCTGCCAGTGGCGCTGCTGCATGCACGGCTGTGGGTGGCGGAGATCATCTACTTCCCGCTGGAAACCGAACTGCTGCGCGCTGCACGGGCCCTGGGCTGCCGCACACTGGACGGTAGCAACATGGCGGTGTTCCAGGCTGTGAAAGCATTCGAACTGTTCAGCGGCCGGCAGGCTGACGCCGCGCGGATGCAGGCACATTTCGCCAGCTTCTCCTGACTGAGCCAGGCCTGCGTGGCAACGGCCCTGAGCAAGCTCAGGGCCGCCACGCGGTCAGTCTTCCAGCGGCTTGGGCGGGGCGGCAGGCTTGGCCGGTTTGGCGGGTTTGCTGTCCTTGGCCTTGGTTTGCGGTGCGGCCGCCACCGGCTCTGGTGCGGTTACCGCCTTTTCGCTCGCGGGCAGCGCATCGACTGCCTCGAAGATCACCTGGGGATCGAGGGCGGTGTTGTCTTCGTCATCCTTGAGCACATGCCGCTCACCATCCTTGCCCACCAGAATCACCTTGGTGCCTTTGCTCGCCCCCAGCTTCAGTTCGCGGATCAGCGCCATGGTGGTTTGCTGCTCGAGGTTCTTGTCCTCCCGTTTGCCCATCATTTGCGCCACGCTGTACAGCACCAGGCTGCGCTCCTTGAATTTTGCCTGGGTAGCCGGGTCTTCGAGCGCTTTGTTGAGCCCACGCAGGGTGGGGTCGGCGCTGCTCGGCGCAATGACCACCAATGGCCGCGCCTTGCCCAGTTCCTTGGCCAACGGTGCGTCACTGTCAGCGGCATGCAAAGGGCCGGCAAGCGCGAGCAGGGTGGCGAGGGTCAGTGAGCGGACGAGCATGCATATCTCCTTATTCTCTCGATAAACCAAAGACTACAGATCATGGAGAAAGATCCGACGCGGGAGCCTAAACCAACCGCCCATGGCGTGCTTGCCACAAAGGTAACTTCCGATTTCCGTGACCGGGCGGCGAGGCCTGTGCAAACATCGCCGCCTGCTCTGAGCATAGCGCATAGCCACCGGCTGGCAGCGCTGCGCTGGCCGTTTTACCCCGTCGTGCTGTCGCCGGGTGCGTTTCTGTCCAGGGCTTCGAGGGTCAGTTGCAACAGCAGGGCATGCTCACGCTGCTGATTCCGAATCTGCAGCCGCTCGACCTGCGCTTCCTGGTTGCCCAGCGCCATCAGCCGCTCCAGTTCATCATGCATGTCCTGCGGCACTTGCAGGCGATCGGGGAAACTGCCCCGCAGGTAGTCCTGCCAGAAGCGTTGCCTGGCAAGGTATTCAGCCATGCCGTCGCGGGTCTGCGCTGCCAGCACGAAGGCACGCGCCGAACGAAGGTCGGTGTCCTGCAGCCGGGCAATATCGGTATACAACATCTCCCCGGGCTGGGCGGGCAAATCCAGGGCCGTGCGCAAGGCAACACGGTAAGCCAGGGCGAATTCGAGTGACTCACTGCCGGCCCCCAACCGGCGGGCATGTTCTGCCGCGAACTGATCGAGCAACGCCAAGCGCCATAACTGCCCGCCGAGCCACAACAAGCCCTGCTCCGGGGGGCGCCCACCCTGCTGGCGGCGCGTACGCCATATCATCAAGCGCACTTCCAGGTCAGCGAAACGGGCAGTGGCGTTGTCCTGGCAATCCGTCGCCGCGGCGTGCCTGAACAGCTCCAGCCGCAGCGCAGTGTCTTCACTCATTGCTTCGAACATTTCCAGTACCCGGGCTGCCAGCGCGCAGGCGGTGGAGGAAAACTTGAATGCGCCGGAGGTGGTCAGTACGGACAACGTCTTGAAGAAGTCGTCCGATACCTCATCGGCTTCCAGATGAACCCACAACGCGGCCATTTCATCGCGACGTTCTGCCGCCACCAGGTCCAGATAACGGAACCGATACGGCACGCGACTTGCCTCGAGCCAATGCCAGCTGGAAGACGCCTGCGATGCTGCCGCCAGCAGGTTGCCCGACAGTTCGACCCGGCCCGCGCGCCACAAGTGTGACTGATGCAGGTCGTCAGGCAGCACTGAAATACTGTTGCCACTGAGGTCAAGCGTGTGCAGTTGCGGCGCGTCCAGCGTGCCGTAGGGAAACTCCGGCAATCGCGTGCGTGACAGGTGCAAGGCGTTGAGCTCGGTCATGGCGAACACGGAAAATGCCCGGCGCAACGGGTTGTCCGAAAGGTTCAGGTACACCAGGGAGCGGCAACCGGCCAGGACCAGCGCCTGGCTTTCGTCGAGCTCGATCTGATTGCCTGACAGGTCGAGCACCTCCAGCCTTTGTGCCAGCATCTGAGGCAACGGCAGGCGCCTGAGCCGGCAATTGGTGATTTCCAGGTTGCGCAAGTTGGGAAACGCCTGCAGGAAATCGTCGGGCACCTGCTCCAGCCGCATGGCGCGCAAGGCCAGTATGGACACGTGCGCGAAACTCACTTGGGCCGGCAGGCCAGGCAGTTGGCGCAAACGGCTGCGGGTCTGGGTCAGCATGAAGCGCCCGCCCTGCACAGATGCCTGGTCCTGCAACTCGGGGACGAGCAAGCGCCAGCAGTCGATCAAGCCTTTTCTGAATTCACGTCGGGCAGTCAGTTCAGGTGTGGCAACAGCATTGAATACCCACCTGTCGAGGTGGCTGTTGAGCTGTCGGTATTGCGCCTCCAGGCCGTTCAACCTGGCCCGGGCATCGGCTGACGCCAACCATTGGCCAACCTGCTCGTCGCTGAAGGCCGGGTACAGGTCGCGCAGGCGTGCCTGCAGCGCCCGCGGCCTGAGCCGCCCGAACGCAGCCCATAACCTGCCGCCGGCCATGGGGTAGCCAATGCGGCCGTCAGCGAGCCGCAGCGGTGCCACGAAGGCGCCGCGGCGCTGGCCCATGCCAAGGGCGACCAGCACGGCTGGCCGCTGGTTGAAGGCGAGGTCTGCCACCGCCTGGCGCAGGGCGGGTGCGAACACAGCAGGCTGCCGGCTGGCCGCTCGTGCCTCGGCGTCGTACGCCGCCGCCAGTGTTTCGAACAGCTCCCCGGCAGCACCGGCGTTGGGCCGGGCACGGTCGTGCAAGCGAAACACCCCATGCTGGTGCAGCAGATCGAAGGTTGGGCCCGCGCCTTCGATTGTCAGCAGCGGCTCGCTGGCCTCACCGTCGAACAATCGCCAGCCTGGCCCTCCGGCCCCCGGCACCTGCCCCAGCAGGTTCAGCACAACCCGCGCCAGGTCGAGATTCTGTGGGGTATCGATGCGCAGCGCCTCAAAGACCCGCGCGGTTCGAATCCGCGTAACCTGCAGCCTGGCCGCCTCGGCCATGAACAGCGGCACGCGCCCGGTCTCTTGCAGGTGCTGCAGGTCGTCCTCGCCGGCATTGCGCATCACTTCCCTGGCCGCCAGGCGGTGCAGGCTGGCGAAGGCCCGTTGCAACGGGCAAGGGGTTTGCGGGCCGGTGTTGTGCTCCTCGTACATGGCTTGCAGCAGCTCCCGGCGCCCGGCCCAGGCCACTTCGGCCAGCGCGCGCCCGTGCAGCCCTGCCGCCTGGGGAAGGCTCAGCACCCGCGCCAGCAATTGCTGATCGGCGGTGGCGGCACCTTCGCGCAGTTGACCGACCAACGTGTGGATCCGCGCGGCGAACAGCAGCCGCTGCACCGTGTCAGCCAGCGCTGCCTCAGGTGCTCGGCCATACACATGCCATGCCCGCAAGTGCTGGTCGTCCAGCCCGTGGATGGCCAGCGCCTGGTCGATCTGCAGGTCATCGAGGTCGCTGTAGGGCTTGCCCAGGCGGCGGAACAGCTGGCGCGCGTCTGCCCATTCGGCGGGCTGCTCGCACCACAGCCGCCACGCACCGGCGCCATTGTGGCGGAGCAAGGGGGCATAGCCCTGGTAAGGGAGCAACTGCCATTGTTCATCGTTCTTGCGCCACGCCACCTCATACCAGTGACCGTCCATGCTGATCCAGCAGCGCTCGGCCAGGCGATACACCCCCTGCTCGTCCCGCACTGCGGTAGGCGGCGGGGTGCCACAACGGTAGGGTTCCAGGTCGGTGTTCCACAGTTTTTCCTCGCCACCTGGCAGCTGCGCCGGCACCAGTGGGTCTACCACGCTCCAGGCACGTCGCGCCGCCGCGACAACAGCAACGGTTGCACCAACGGTCAACAACCCTTTACCCACATTCAGCAGGTGGGCCAGCGCAGCATTGCGTTCGTTCTGTTGCCAGTCACTGACCGCCTGGAAGCTTTGCTCAAGCAGTTCCCAGGCCATCACACCCAGCATCACCGCGCCAATTGCGGGCACGAAAAGCCCTGCGATGCCGAGCAGGGTTTGCCCTTCAGCCTGTAAACGGCGGGCATGCTCGGCCTGAGCCTGGCGATCGAGCATCGCCACTGGCGGGGCGATGATCGCCGCGTCATCCTTGACCTGGCCAATCCAGTCATCAGCCAGGGCATCGAACAGCGGTAAACCATAGGCATGCGTCTGTTCATCAAGGCTGCGGGTCGCCCAGTGGGTGACATCGTCGAGCCGCTCACCCACGGCAGAGAAAAACCGCTGGCTGTCGCGACGGCGCACGAAGCGGCTGAAGAAACGCCGGTAGTCGTTCTTGCGCAAACGCTTGCCAAGCACCCGGCGGGCGTAGTGTTCCAGGTCGTTGCACACGCTCCAGGGGCCTGCGGGGTCGCCAGGTACATACACCAGGACGTACTTGCTGGTGTTGTAGAACGTCCCCTCGGCAATGACATCCAGCACCACGATCTGCTGCATGCGGCAACCAAACAGTTCCAGCCGGCGGACGCTGACCGGCGATCCCGCGAGGGTGCCAAGCGTGTCATGCATGCACAGTTGCACCACCCAGTGCAGCTGGGCCGCGCTCAACATGCCCTGTGCGCTGGCTGCAAGCGCATCGGCCAGCATGCCATAGCGTTGGCGGCGAACCAGCAGCTCGCGCACGCTTGGCTGAAAAACACCCGCCAGGTGCGCCTGGTACTGCTGGCCAAGGTCCAGCGTGCGGCACAGCCTGACGAAAGCCGTTGCCGATAGCTCAGTACGCGTGGCGCCCAGCGCATCCACCAGGCAATTCTTGCGGGGCTGATCATGCTGCTCGGCCTCGGTGAAGTTGCCCAGCGCTGCCTCCAGCAGCGGCGTATCGTAGTAATCGCTGTCGGCGACCGGCAGCCGACCGGTCACATAACTGATGGTCGGCGACGTGAAGTAATACCATTGCCGCAGGCACACGCGGTCGGCATCCAGGGTGCCAAACCGGGCCAGCGCCTGCTGCAGCAAAGGCCGGCTGAAATCATCCAGGTTGCGCACCTGTGCCAGGGCTTGCGTCAGCCCTTCCCGGCAAGCCAGCAACTGCGACAGTGCCTGGCTCAGCAGCCGGTAGTCGGCCATCGTCAGCTTCGCCATCCAGGCCGGCAGCCGCTGTGCAATGTAATGGTCCTGGCAGGCTTGCGCGATGGCAAGCGCGTCGACCGCATTCGAAGGTGAAGTGGATTTGCCCTGCATCTGTGCCTCCGCGATGGCGTTGAGGCTAGAGTTTGTGCAGGTTCAGGGCATGCCGACGGCTAGCTATCTACTACCCGTTCAGAACAGCAGCAGTTGATGGTCGATCAGCCGCGCGAAGTCGTCGCCGACAAAAGGCAGGATGGCATCAGCCACCGGCTGCAACTGCCGGCTGATGTAATGATCATGGTCGATGGGGGCTTGCAGGTTTTCCAGCGGCTCTGGGCCTGCGGTGGTGATCACATAGCTGATCCAGCCGCCGCGCTGGTATTGCAGCGGGCGGCCCAGGCGCTTGTTGTAGTCGTCGGCCAGGCGTGCGGCACGCACATGGGGCGGGACATTGCGCTGATAGTCGGCCAGTGGCCGCCGCAAGCGCTTGCGATAGACCAGCAGCTCGTCGTTTTCACCCGCCAGCGTGCGCTGTACATAGTCACACAGGTAATCACGGTACGGCTCACCACGAAACACGCGTGCGTAGAGCTCCTGCTGAAACTGCCGGGCCAGCGGTGACCAGTCGGTGCGCACCGATTCCAGGCCCTTGAACACCATTTCTTCTGTGCCATCAGCCCGCTGCCTGAGCCCGGCATAGCGTTTCTTGCTGCCCTCGTCGGTACCACGGATGGTGGGCATCAGGAAACGCCGGTAATGCACCTCGAACTGAAGCTCGAGGGCGCAGTCCAGGTTCATGCTTTCGCGCAGGTGCGTTTGCCACCACTGGTTGACCTGGGCCACCAGCTCGCGACCGATGCGCACCGCGTCTTCCTCGGCATGGGCACCCTTGAGCCAGACGAAGGTGGAGTCGGTATCGCCATAGATCACGTCGAAACCCCGGGCCTCGATCAGCGCCCGGGTCTGGTGCATGATCTGGTGCCCACGCAAGGTGATGGACGAGGCCAGCCGGGGGTCGAAGAAGCGGCAACCGCTGGAACCCAGCACGCCGTAGAACGCGTTCATGATGATCTTCAGTGCCTGGGACAACGGCGAGTTACCCTCGCGTTTGGCCGCCTCCCTGCCCTGCCACACACGCTCGACGATGGCCGGCAGGCAATGCTGGCTGCGGGAAAAGCGCCCGCCACGGAAACCCTCCACCGAGTGCTCATCGTCAGGACGTTGCAAACCTTCCACCAGGCCCACCGGGTCGATCAGGAAGGTGCGAATGATCGAGGGGTACAGGCTTTTGTAATCCAGGACCAGTACCGAGTCGTACAAACCTGGGCGCGAGTCCATGACGAAGCCGCCAGGGCTGGCTTCGTCCGGGCGGCTGCCCAGGTTGGGCGCCACGTACCCCAGGCGGTGCATATGCGGAATGTACAAGTGGCAAAACGCGGCGACCGACCCGCCGCTGCGGTCCACCGCCAGGCCGGTAACCGATGAGCGTTCCAGCAGGAACTCGAGCAGGCGGGTGTGGGCGAAGATCCGCGTCACCAGCTCACAGTCCTTCAGGTTGTACCGCGCCAGGGCCGGTTTGTCTTCGGCGAAGCGCCGGTTGATTTCGTCCATGCGCTGGTACGGTGTGTCGATGGCTTTGCCTTCGCCGAGCAGCGTCTGGGCGACGTTTTCGAGGCTGAACGATGGGAAACTCCAGGTGGCCGAGCGCAGCGCCTCGATGCCATCGATCAACAAGCGCCCCGGGGCGTCGGCGAATACGTGGCCACCGCCGCCCTGGCTTCGCAAGGTCATGGCTGCGCCTCTGCGCCCCAAGGCCAGCGCTACCTGCAACGCCTTGGCGTGCTCATGCAGCACGCGCAGGTCGAACTGGATCAGGTTCCAGCCAATGATCGCGTCGGGGTCGTGCAGCGCCATCCACTGGTTCAGGCACACCAGCAGCTCGGCGCGGTCGGCGCAGTAGTGCAGATCGAAGTCCACCCCCGCCGGGTCGCCGTTGGGTTTGCCAAGCATGTATACCTGACGCTGGCCACAGCCCTCCAGGGCAATGCTGTACAACTCCCCACGTTCGCTGGTTTCGATGTCCAGCGACACCAGGCGCAGCGGTGGACGGTAACCTGCCAGCGGCCTGAGCTGAGCTTCGCAGAGCACGCCCTGTGCATCAGGCTTGCCGGTGAACTGCACGGGGGCGGTGATGAAGCGCTCCATCAGGTAGCGTTCGGGCGGGCGAATGTCGGCTTCGAAAACGTCGATGCCGGCGTTGCGCAGGCGTTGCTCCAGTTGCATCAGCTGCCGGTGCTGGCGGCAATACAGCCCCATGACCGGGCGCTGCTCGAAGTCCTTCAACTGCAAGGGCTTGAGCTGTACACCTGGCTCTTTGGCCAACAACACCCGGGCATGTTCAGCCTGCGCCAGCGGGATGAAAGCCACCGAGTCCTGAGGGGCAAGGCGCAATTGCCGGGGCCCCTGATCGGTAGCCAGCCAGAATTCCACGCAGGTCCCTTCGGGCGTGTCATGCCAATGCCGGGTCAGGACGAAGCCCTGCTGCAATTCCACCGCATCTACCTCTGAAGCGTATGATCAGGTGCTGATTCTACCGCTACCGGCACTGCCAGCGGTGGCTGGGCAGCCCCTGCAGGCGCCACCCGGCCCCTGTAGCCCGTCACTGGAACCGGTACGCCAAACCCGCCCCCGCATACCATGAGCGCCCAGGCGCGGCCTCGTAGTAACGCCCGTTGCTGTCGCCGACGATCACCGACCCTACATATTGCCGGTCGAACAGGTTGTCCAGGCGCACCAGCTGGTGGAATGTCCATGGGCCGACATGCTGCTCGAAGCGCGTACGCCAATTGAACACGGCATAGGCCGGCGCCGCCTTGGCAGCGTTGCTGTCGTCGACATACACCTTGCTGCGGTACTGCCCTTCCAGGCCCATGCTGACCGCCGCCACCGGCTTCCACAGCACCTCGCCGTACAGGTTGTCCTGGGGCACACCTGGCAGGCGGTTGCCACGTGCGATGGCCTGGCTGACGTTTTCGGCATAGCGCGCGTCGGTGCGGGTGTACACCACAGTGGCCTGCCACTGGTCGTTCCAATCCTGCTGCAGGCGGGCCTCGAAGCCACGCCGAAGGGTTCGCCCGGCATTGCGATAGCTGGTTCGGCCGTCCGTCGCACGGTCCACGACTATTTCGTTTTCGGTCTGGATCTGGTAAACGGCGGCGTCCAGCCGCGTGCGCTCGCTCAGCCGGTACTTCAGGCCCGTTTCATACTGCATGCTGGTGGCAGGCTCCAGCCCGAAGTTGAATCGTTCGTCCGCTCCCGGTGCATAGGCCATCTCGGCCTGCGTGGGTGTTTCGAAGCCTTTGCCGACACTCACGTAACCACGCAGATCAGGGGTGAAGGCGTACATCACAGACAGCGAAGGGGTAGCTTGCTGATACCGTTTGGAGCCGCTGGCGTCACCGTTGGCCAGGTAATGGTCATCGACGCGCATGTTCATGCTGCTGTAGCGCAAGCCCAGCTCGCTGGTCCAGTTACCGATTTCCCAGTGCGCCTGCAGGTAAGGGTCCAGGCTGGTGGCGGTGTCCTGCTCGTCACGTCGCAACTCGCCTTTCACACCCAACTGGTCAGCGCTGAAGTTCTGGTAGCCACGGCGGTCATCCTTGCTCTGGTCGTAATCGGCGCCAAGGGTCAGGGTGAGATTGCCGGGCACCTGCGCAACCGGCTGGATCCAGCGCAGCGTACCGCCCTGGAACTGCCGATCGAAGTCGACCACGCCACCCCCGCGCTGGCTGTTCGAGACCACCGTCCTGGGAATGGACAGGTACTGCACCACCCGGCGCTGCCCGGCGTACAGGTTCAGCTGCAACGTGGCGTCACCCACGTAGCGCTCATAGTTCATGCCCAACTGCTGGTG
Organism: Pseudomonas sp. UBA6699; assembly: GCF_002454615.1. Lineage (NCBI taxonomy): Bacteria > Pseudomonadati > Pseudomonadota > Gammaproteobacteria > Pseudomonadales > Pseudomonadaceae > Pseudomonas > Pseudomonas sp. UBA6699. The sequence continues at coordinate 10,043 of NZ_DKJF01000018.1, read as the reverse complement.
GTCGATGCTCTTGCGCGTGTCATAGGTTTGCGCCACTGCCGCGCTGGAGCGCGGGTCGTGCTTGTAGGCTTCCCAGGTCTGTCCCAGAGGGTCCTGGGTGCCGTTCTGTTCCAGGCTGCTGTAGATCAGTGCCAGGCGCGATTCGCTATCCGGCTTGAAATGGACCTTGGCGAAGGTCTGGTCACGGCGCGCCGCGCTGTGGTCACGGTAGCCGTCGGTGTCCATGCGCGACGCATCCAGCAGGAAACCGGCCGTGTCGTTACCGCCCTCGGCGCTCAGGTGGTTCTTGTTGAAACCGTCGCTGCCGAAGGTGGTTTCGGCACCTACCTGGGCAGGGCCCTGGCCGTCGCGGCTGAACATCTGGATAACCCCACCGGTGTTGCTGCCGTACAGGGTGGCGGCCGGGCCGCGCAACACCTCGATGCGCTCGGCCACATCCAGGTTGAGCGTGGCCGCTTGCCCTTGACCGTCGGGAGTACTGGCCGGGATCCCATCGCTGATCAGCTTGATGCCCCGCACCCCGAAGGCCGAGCGGGCGCCGTAGCCTCGCGAAGAAACCTGCAGGTCCTGGGCGTAGTTCTGGCGGTTCTGCACCACCAGCCCTGGCACCTTGCCCAGCACTTCCGACAGGTTGACGCCCAACTGGCCGTCAGTGCCACGGGACAAGTCGATGGTATCGACCGAGAACGGCAGGTCGAACGTACGGGTGGGCAGGTAGGCACCGCTCACCACCAGCGGCTCGATCACCACGGCAGTGGGGGCATCGGCCCAGGCATCGTCAAGCGCACCAAAGTCGCCTGCAATCAGCAGGACCAGGCCTGTAGAGGTAGGAAAACGAGAAAGAAATCGATACATGCGCAGCTTCCGAAAATGGCCGCCATTACACCAGACCCGCACCGACAGTGCGAATTCTCTGGCCAGCCTAGCCGGATTTTCCCTGACAAGCTGTTGCGAAATTGCTTACGCTGAAATACTGTACGCACATACAGCACAACAAGGATATTCCTGTGTCCAGCACCGCCTCCGCCACCCCAAGCAGCTACGTTCAGCTGGGTGTTCGCATCCAGAAGATCATCAACAGCCCCACCGCCCAACGCAGCCGCGCGGCGCTGATCTTCCGCCTGGAACAGGAAAGCCCGGACGACTGGGAAACCCTGCTCGAGGAAATTGCCGAGAACGACAACGTCACCCTCGCCCACCGTGACGATGGCGGCGTGCAGATTTTCTGGACGGTGCCGAAGGAAGACTGACCAGGCATGAGCGTGGCGCTTTTCGCTGCTACCGGCCTGCGCCTGCTGTGCCGCCCAGGGGAGCACCATCAGGTCAAGGTCAAGACAGCCGCTCAAACAACGGCAAACCATTCACCTGCGGCCGAGCGAACAGGTACCCTTGCATCAAATCAATTCCCAGCGCCGCCAGTGCTTGGCACTCTTCGTCAGTCTCGATCCCCTCGGCAATCAGCGTAATGCCCAACCGCTCGGCCACCAATACGATACCGGCCACGATGGCTTGGCGAACCACATCCTGGTTGACTCCCCGAGTGAGAGCCATATCCAGCTTGAGTACAGCCGGCTGAAATTCTGCGAGCAGATTCAGCCCTGAGTAACCCGAGCCAAAATCATCTATTGCAGTGGTGAAGCCCTGTCGCTCGTACTCCTTGAAGATCGACTTCAAGTGCTCGGTGTCCTCGATCCGCTCGCCTTCGGTCACTTCGAACATCAGCAGATTGGCGGGGAAGTCGAATGTGACTGTGGCCTCCAAGGTAGCCCGGATGCAGGTGCTGGCACGGTAGACGGCATTGGGCAGAAAATTGATGCTCAATTTACAGTTTTTCTGGCGTCCCAAGCCCAGTCCAGCCGCTTGCTCGATGGCCTTCACGCGGCAGGCCTGATCAAAGCGGTACAGGTTGTCGGGAGTTACCTTGGCCAAAATTTGCGCAGCGCTTTCACCGTTCACACCGCGAACCAGTGCCTCGTAGGCGAACGGCCTGCCTGAAGGCACATGGATTATGGGCTGGAACGCCATGGTAATGTCGAAACCCAGGCTAGCGAGGTCACGACATTGGGAGCAGCCAATCGCTAGAAAGGGCTGGGGGAACACTGGCTTGCTCATGGGCTATGTCGAGGTCACGGAGTATGGCGGTTCAGAATGCTTGAATCTGCATCTTATGCCAAGTCAACCTCAAGGCTTGCGGCTGAACTAACGAAGTGCCTGCAGGTAAGCGCTGGCCTCGCGATAGCGCGCCAGCCGCGCCAGGTCGGCAGGGCCTGGGCAGGGAATACGCGAAAGGTCACTGTTGTCGGCCAGGTCAGCCAGTTTGACCGTGCGCGCCAGCGGGTCGTCGCCCAGGCGCACGACAAAGTCCTGATAAGCTTCGCCTTCACGCCGGCTGAGCGCCAGCAGGGCTGCGAGAATTTTCAGCGCGAAGCCCTCCCGCGCCAGGTCGGAGAGGGTCAGCGAGGTATCCTCGATCACATCGTGAAGCACCGCAACAATGCGCTGTTCCGGTGTGGCAACCCGCAGCATCACACGTAAAGGGTGAAGGATATACGCCGCCCCACCCTTGTCGTATTGCCCTTCATGCGCCCTGGCGGCCACGGCTATGGCCCGCTCCAGTGTCGACATCAGGCGCCCCCCATCTCAGCCTCTCCCTACCCAAGCATAGCCAATGCTGGGCGCAAGGTGCCTACCATGCGCCTTGGGAGCGGGTTGGCCGCGCAGGTCAGCGCGCTGCGCCGTGCTGGATGACCACCGAGTCGGTGCCCAATTTGGCCATGACTTCGTCGCGGCGGGCCTGCGCCTCTTCGCGAGTAGGGAACGGCCCCATCAGCACCACCGGCTTGCCATCGCGGTATTCCACCGACGACGGGATGCCCTTTTCGATCAGGCGGGCCGTCATGTCGCTGAGCGCGCCCATGTTGGCGCCCTGCACCACCTCCACATCCCAGCCTTCGGGTGCCGGCTGGTTGGCCAGCGCTTCGGCGCGACGCTGCAGGTCGGCACCGCCGCACAGTTCGCGGATACGCAGGTTGTTGCCGGTTTCGTCCACGATGATGTCGTACTGGCCATCGCGCTTGAACGCCACGTAGCTGCGGTAGGCCTCGTACTGCCCGGCATCGTCCTTGCCACGGACCTGGCCGCAGATGGTGCCCTGGGTGTCGATCCGCACGTTGCCGAACTTGGCCGTTTTGGGGTTGTGCAAGTGTTCAGCCACCTGCTTGTGCACGCCCTCGACCTCGTTCTCACAGCCCGCCAGGGCGAGCACTGCCATTACCACAGCCAGTTTACGCACGCATGTACCTCCCGTTTCGAAGGGGCGGATTCTAGCATGCTGCGCGCTGGCCGAAGCGTGACCAAAGGTTACAGGCTGCTTCACGCGCACATGCAAAAAGGGCGATCATTGCTGATCGCCCTTTCTGGAGTTTGGTAGGCACAATTGGACTCGAACCAACGACCCCCACCATGTCAAGGTGGTGCTCTAACCAACTGAGCTATGTGCCTGTCGTGTGGTGCGCATCTTAGTGATCAAATGCGCACCTGTAAAGCGTTTTTTTCAGAAAAATCAAAAACTTTCGCAGTTTCCCGGTGTTGCAGCCAACCGCCGGAAAAACCAATGAAAAAAGGGGTGACCCTTGCGGATCACCCCTTCTTCGATTTGGTAGGCACAATTGGACTCGAACCAACGACCCCCACCATGTCAAGGTGGTGCTCTAACCAACTGAGCTATGTGCCTGTCGTGTGGTGCGCATTCTACGCAATTGGAAAAGCCTGTCAACACTTTTTTTCGCGCTAAGCTACTGAATCTAAACCTCTTTATAGAGAAGGGTCGCTTGCGACTGTGTGAGGGATTTTCAACAGACGACTAGCGGGTGTTTATTATTATTGATAGCATCGCTACATTCGTTAAAAATATAAAACACGAGGTTCCTGCAGCATGGCTAACACCCCCTACCCCCAGTCCTACTACGCCGCCTCGGCCAACCCGGTGCCGCCACGTCCGGCGCTGCAGGGTGAGGTGGAAACCGATGTATGCATCATCGGCGCCGGCTACACCGGCCTGTCCAGCGCCCTGTTCCTGCTGGAGAACGGCTTCAAGGTGAGCATCGTCGAAGCCGCCAAGGTCGGCTTCGGTGCCTCGGGCCGCAACGGTGGCCAGATCGTCAACAGCTACAGCCGCGACATCGACGTGATCGAACGCACTGTGGGCCCTAAACAGGCCCAGCTGCTGGGCCACATGGCCTTCGAAGGCGGGCGTATCATTCGCGAGCGCGTGGCCAAGTACAACATCCAGTGCGACCTGAAGGACGGCGGCGTCTTCGCCGCGCTCACCAGCAAGCAGATGGGCCACCTGGAATCGCAAAAGCGCCTTTGGGAGCGTTTCGGCCACAACCAGCTGGAACTGATGGACCAGAAGCGCATCCGCGAGGTCGTGGCCTGCGACAGCTACGTCGGCGGCATGCTCGACATGAGCGGCGGTCACATCCACCCGCTGAACCTGGCGCTGGGCGAAGCTGCGGCGGTCGAGTCGCTGGGCGGCATCATCTATGAGCAAACTCCGGCCGTGCGCATCGAGCGCGGCGCCAACCCCGTGGTGCATACCCCACAGGGCAAGGTCCGCGCCAAGTTCATCATCGTCGCTGGCAACGCCTACCTGGGCAACCTGGTGCCAGAGCTGGCCGCCAAATCCATGCCATGCGGCACCCAGGTGATCACCACCGAACCCCTGGGCGAAGAGCTGGCGCGCACCCTGCTGCCGCAGGACTACTGCGTGGAAGATTGCAACTACCTGCTCGACTATTACCGCCTGACCAGCGACAAGCGCCTGATCTTCGGCGGTGGCGTAGTGTACGGCGCACGTGACCCGGCCAACATCGAAGCGATCATCCGCCCGAAGATGCTCAAGGCCTTCCCGCAACTGAAGAACGTGAAAATCGACTACGCCTGGACCGGCAACTTCCTGCTGACCCTGTCGCGCCTGCCACAGGTAGGTCGCATCGGCGACAACATCTATTACTCCCAGGGGTGCTCGGGCCACGGCGTGACCTATACCCACCTGGCGGGCAAGGTGCTGGCCGAAGCCCTGCGCGGCCAGGCCGAGCGTTTCGACGCTTTCGCCGGCCTGCCGCACTACCCGTTCCCAGGCGGCCAGATGCTGCGCGTGCCGTTCAGCGCTATCGGTGCCTGGTACTACAGCCTGCGTGATCGCCTGGGTTTCTGATGTAGCGGGCCTCCTCGGTGCGGGACCCGCTCCTCCATGGGGCTGTGCGGTGCGCACACGCTCTGTGGAGGAGCGGGTCTGCCTGCGAAAAGGCCATGATGGGAACGATCATTTGCTCAGGCTGTTCACCGCCTGCTTCGCCGCGATTTCCTGCCCCGCCCGCGACAACTCTTCCGCCGCCTGCAACCAGCGTTGCCTATCCACTTCAGCCGGCAATTGCCGTGGCGGCTGCACCAGCACTGCCCAACTGCCCTGCTCGGCCCACGCCGAAGCGAACGCGTCGAATGCCATCATGTGCCGGCGGTGCATGCCCGAGCGCAGCAGTACCCGCTGCTTGTAGCGGTCATAACCGATCAGCACCGCATAGCGCGGCTCGCCCCACCAGGCGGAACCGTCTTCGTAGCGCAAGAGTACCGGGTTACCCGCCGCCACTTGGGTCAACAGCGCATCCAGTTGCTTGTCCAGGCGGTACACCACCATGCCGTAGTCCCGTGCCACGCGAGGGATGGCGGTGTCCAAAGCATCGGCACCCTGTGGCAGGTTCAGGGGCTTGTCCAGCAGCCCCGGGGTAATCGGTGCCCCCTGTTGCGACAACACTGCTGCCAGGGCCATGGCGCCGCTATGGTTGGCGTTGCCCCGGTAGAACGGCACGCTGCTGATTTCGACCCGTTGCGGCAGGCCTTTGAGATTGGCGGGCGGCGCACTGGCACAGCCCGCCAGGCTGGCTGCCACGATGAAGGCCGACAGCAGCCGCCGGGCGCTCTTGAAGGAAGATTGCTGCATGGACACTCGCTTGCTCCAACGCCGGGCAGGCAGCGCCCAGCTCTGGCCAGTGATCATAGGTCCGACGACGGCGCGGGTATAGTCCGACAACGGCTTGGAGCGAATCGGACTCAGAGATAGACCTTTGTTCGATGGAACGTCCCAGGCGAAAGGCTAGACTAAAGCAGTGTCTGGAACGCAAACGCCGGTCACTCTGGCGTTTGCCGCAGCGATGGAGGCACAGATGAGCCTGACCCTGGCAATCCTCATGCTGGTCAGCATGTGGCTGAGCGTCGCAGCCGCCATGCTATGGGGTGTACTACGTATCGTGCGGCGTCATGCACAACCCAATCAACAACCGCCGCAGGTGCCGGCCAAAACCCGGCACGTACAGCGAGCACGGCGGCCTGCGGGGGTGCACTGACCGCGCAGCATTCAGCAGCCAAACGGGGCGCAAAGCGCCCCGCTGCCCACCGTCAATGCTCAGCTGCCTCACGCTTGAGCCGCGCCCTGCGTGCGAGAATGTTGAGGACCTCGATTGCGGTGGAGAACGCCATCGCAGCGTACACGTAGCCTTTGGGCACATGGGCACCAAACCCTTCGGCAATCAGCGTCATACCGATCATGATCAGGAAGCCCAGGGCCAGCATCACGACAGTCGGGTTGTCGTTGATGAAGTTGGCCAGTGGGTCGGCCGCGACCATCATCACGATCACGGCAGTGATCACGGCGATGATCATGATCGGCAGGTGCTCGGTCATGCCCACGGCGGTAATGATGCTGTCTACCGAGAACACGATATCCAGCAGCAGGATCTGGAAGATCGCCGCAGCGAAGCCCAAGGTCACCGTGGAGCCCACCTTGGCCTCTTCCTTGGCACCGTGCGGGTCGACGTTTTCGTGAATTTCCTTGGTAGCCTTCCACAACAGGAACAGGCCACCCGCAATCAGGATCATGTCTTTCCACGAGAACGCGTTGCCGAACACTTCGAATACCGGGTCGGTCAGCTGGACGATCCAGGCCACCGTGCTGAGCAACGCCAGGCGCATGATCAGGGCCATGCTGATGCCGATGCGCCGCGCCTTGGAACGGTACGCCACCGGCAACTTGTTGGTCAGGATCGAGATGAAGATCAGGTTGTCGATGCCCAGTACGATTTCCATGGCCACCAGCGTAGCCAGGGCAATCCAGGCGGTAGGGCTAGCGGCGAGTTCCAGCAGATATTCCATTGTTCACATCCTGCAACGGCGGTTGGGGTCAGATTTCCTGGCTTTTTTCGTTCTTTTCAGCTTGCACGGGCTTCTGCCCTTCACTGCCAATGGCTTCGCTCAGCGCCTGCTGGGCGGCCTTGTTGGTATCGTCGATGGCCTGCTTGGCCGATTGAGCAGCTTGGTCGAGCATCTGCTGGGCGGACTTCTCGGCCTGGTCGCAACCAGCCAGGGCAAACAGCGCCAGGGCCAGTACCAGCGGCGTGCCGATGGATTTCAAGTGCAGCATGGGTTCCTCGCTTGTGGTGACTTCAGCAGCGCACGAGGCACCTGATAACGAAGGATTCTAGACACGCCGATACATCAGGAAAATTCGTATTTTCAAGGGTTATACTTCGGGTTTTACGAATCGGGAAAACAGCGTGCTCAACTACCGCCAGTTGCACTACTTCTGGGCAGTGGCCAGGACCGGCAGCATCGCCCGCGCCAGCGAACAGCTGAACCTGACCCCGCAAACCATCAGCGGGCAGATCAGCCTGTTCGAACACACCTACGGCCTGGAGTTGTTCCAGCGTGTGGGGCGGCAGCTGGAGCTCACCGAAACCGGCCGCCAGACGCTGGCTTATGCCGAACAGATGTTCCAGCTTGGTGGCGAACTGGAGGCCATGCTGCGCGCCGGGCCACAGGAGCAGATCCTGTTCCGCGTGGGCGTAGCCGATGTGGTACCCAAGTCCATCGTCTATCGCCTGCTGGCCCCGACCATGGAGCTGGACGACGTGCTGCGCATCAATTGCCGCGAAGACAAGCTCGAACGGCTGCTCGGCGACCTGGCCATCCAGCGCCTGGACCTGGTGATTTCCGACAGCCCCATGCCCAACAACCTGGATATCAAGGGCTACAGCCAGAAGCTTGGCGAATGCGGCCTGAGTTTTTTTGCCACCCCTGCATTGGCCAAGCGCTACCCGGGTGCCTTTCCTGCCTGCTTGCAGGACGCCCCCCTGCTGATTCCCGGCCAGGAAACCGTGGTGCGCAGCCGCTTGCTGCGGTGGCTGGGCGACCAGCAGGTGCAGCCCCGCATTGTCGGCGAGTTCGATGACAGCGCATTGATGCAGGCCTTCGGCCAGTCGGGCAGCGGCATCTTCGTTGCACCCAGTGTGATCGCCGAGGAAGTGTGCCGACAGTACGGCGTGCAACTGATCGGGCAGACCGAGGCTGTGCATGAGTCGTTCTATGCCATTTCGGTGGAGCGCAAGGTCAAGCACCCGGGGATCGTGGCGATTACCGAGGGGGCACGGCGAGAGCTGTTCCACTGGTGACCGGGCTGGTTCGCACGGCCTCGCCTGCATTCGCTTGCGGGGCGGCACTGGCCGCGAAACGTGCCGGGCCGCCCGGCAAGGCTCTGTGCTAAAGTCCCGCCCTTTACAGAATCCGAGATAACGCTGCACATGACCTCTGTTTTCCGCCTCCTCAACCGTACCAGCCTGGTGACGCAGATCGTCATCGGCTTGCTCGCCGGTATCGCCCTGGCCCTGCTGGCCCCCAGCGTGGCCGGCGACCTGGCCTTCCTCGGCAAGGTCTTCGTCAGTGCCCTCAAGGCAGTGGCACCTGTACTGGTATTCATTCTGGTCATGGCTTCGATCGCCAACCACCGGCATGGCCAGGAAACCCACATTCGCCCTATCCTGTGGCTTTACCTGCTGGGCACTTTCGCCGCGGCATTGGTGGCCGTGATCGCCAGCACGCTGTTCCCCTCATCATTGGTGCTCAGCACCGGCGAAGCCACGCTCAGCGCACCGGGCGGCATTACCGAGGTACTGCAGAACCTGTTGCTGAGCGCGGTCGACAACCCGATCAACGCCCTGCTCAACGCCAATTTCATCGGCGTGCTGACCTGGGCCGTGGGCCTGGGCGTGGCCTTGCGCCATGCGGGAGATACCACCCGCACCGTGGTCGAGGACCTGTCCAACGGTGTCACCCTGATCGTACGTGTAGTCATCCGCTTTGCCCCGCTGGGCATCTTCGGCCTGGTCAGCGCGACCTTGGCTCAATCCGGCCTGAACGCCTTGCTCGGCTACCTGCACCTGCTGGCAGTGCTGATCGGCAGCATGCTGTTCGTGGCGCTGGTGATGAACCCGCTGATCGTGTACTGGAAAATCCGCCGCAACCCGTTCCCGCTGACCTTGCTGTGCCTGCGCGAAAGCGGCATCACCGCGTTCTTCACCCGTAGTTCGGCGGCCAATATCCCGGTCAACCTGGCACTGTCAGAGCGCCTTGGCTTGCATGAAGACACCTATTCGGTGTCAATCCCGCTGGGTGCCACCATCAACATGGCCGGTGCGGCGATCACCATCACTGTGCTGACGCTGGCCGCAGTGCATACCCTGGGTATCCCGGTCGACCTGCCGACAGCGTTGCTGCTCAGCGTGGTGGCAGCCGTCTGTGCCTGCGGTGCCTCCGGCGTGGCAGGGGGGTCGCTGCTGCTGATTCCGCTGGCGTGCAGCCTGTTCGGCATCCCCAGCGAAATTGCCATGCAGGTGGTTGCGGTGGGCTTCATCATCGGGGTGTTGCAGGATTCGGCGGAGACCGCGCTGAACTCCTCAACCGATGTGCTGTTCACGGCCGCGGCGTGCCTGGCTGAAGAGCGGCGTAACGGCTAATGTCGGTCAGTCAAGCGATTGGGGCCGCTTTGCGGCCCATCGCCGGCAAGCCGGGCTCCCACAGGTGCAGTGCAGAGCTCAAGCTTAGTGCGGTCCTGTGGGAGATTCTATGGCCGCTGCATCTTCAGCGCCTGTGAGATCGAGCGCCGCCCGCGCGGCGCAATCGCGAGCTGCGCTCGCTCCTACGTTTGTTTCGGG
>NZ_DKJF01000063.1:0-61826 GCF_002454615.1 Pseudomonas sp. UBA6699 | reverse complement strand
AGCCCTGATGCGATCCCTGTGAGCTGGCTTGCCTGCGATAGGTCAGTACTGGTGAACCCTTACTTCTGCCTGGGCAACACAGCCAGGAAGTTCTCCTTGGCTACCTTGTTCGCCACCCCCTCCGGCAACGCATCCAGAAACGGCTTGAACCCGTGCATCTGCTCGCCCAGGCTGCCAAACTGCCCCACCACATCCGACCCCAGCATGAACCGCTCCGGGTACTTCTCGACCAACGCCAGCCATTCCTTGCGCGGCACACCCTTGTCATCCAGCAGATACGGCTGCAGCACACTCCACGACAGATCGACATACAGGTTCGGGTAATCCTCAAGCAACCGCGTCAGCACGGGCAGTAAAAAGTCCATCTGCGTCTGATGCCGGTGTATTTCCATGCTGCTGCCAGCATGGGCCCAGATGAACCGGGTGTGCGGGTGATTGCGTAGCGGCTCTTCGATTTCTGCCAGGTACAGCGGGTTGCGCTCGCGCTTGGAGGTGATGTTGGAGTGCAGCAGCACTGGCAGGTCGCGCTCAGCGGCCAGGTGATAGATCCGGGTCATGGCTTCGTTGTTGGCGCGCGGCGTTTCGCCACTGGTCAACGCAGTCAGGTCATCATGGCGGGTAAACACCTCCCCGATGCCCTGCCATAGCCCCGGGTACAGATCGAGCATACGCTCGATATGGCTGACGGCGTTCTTGTCCACCGGGTTGAACCCGCTCAGGAACGGGTGGAAGCGTTTACGCTGCTGCGGTGGCAACTGCTGGAGCGCGGCCGCCACATAGGTGTCGGTGGCGCTGTACCAGTAAGCATCGGCATCATCACCGGCGTAGTAACGCGGGCGCTTGGGCTCGTCTTCGTGCCACTTCTTGGCCACCGGAATGCCGGAAATCATCGACTGGTCAACGCCTGCCGCATCCATCGCCTTGAGCAATGCCGGCATCCCCTCACTTTCCTGGAAGAAATCCACATAGTGCAGGTGGGCGTCACTGTAGCGGTAGTCACGCGCCTGTACCGCTTGGCACAAGCAAGCGGACAGTAACGCGCAGGCCAGCGCTTTGGCATTCATGGGCAGCTCCCTTCTCCTGGTATCAGACAAGGTAGACCGGCTGGTGCAGAAGACGGTTCAGGCACAGCAGGCAAACCGTTATGCTTGGGCATTGCCCCCTTGCCTGGAGCCATTCTCATGAGCAGCACGCTGATCATTCGCCCCCGTGCAGAGTCGGTCGAGGGCCAGCCGATTCTGCGCCCGCTGCCAGCGGCGCAGTGCCGCAGTGTCGGCCCGTTCGTATTCTTCGATCACATGCTGAAAACCGCCTACGCCCCCGGGCGCGGCATGGACATCCGCCAACACCCGCACATCGGCCTTTCAACCCTGACTTACCTGTTCGAAGGGGCAATTCAGCACAAGGACAGCCTGGGCTCGGACCAGTTGGTGCTGCCCGGCGACGTCAGCTGGATGACGGCCGGTCGCGGCGTGGCGCACGTCGAGCGCACCCCTGCTGACGCCTTGGCCAAAGGGTCAAGCCTGCACGGCTTGCAGGTTTGGCTGGCCTCGCCACGTGAGCATGAACAAGGCGCGCCCAGCTACAGCCATCATCCTGCGGCCAGCCTGCCGGTCAGCGACAGCCTGGGGGTGCGCATCTGCATGATTGCCGGCACCGGGTTCTGCCTGGCGTCACCGGTGCCGGTGCTGTCCCCTACCCTCTATGCGCAGGTGCAGATGCAAACGGCGGCTACCTTGCAGGTGCCGAACGAGCACGTGGAGCGGGCGCTGTACCTGTTGGAGGGCGAACTGCAGATGAACGGCGAGGATGTGGCGCCGTGCAGCCTGGTGGTGCTGCCGGAGGGCGAAGAGGTGACGCTGTGTGCGCAAGGTGAATGCCAGCTGGTACTGATTGGCGGCGCGCCGCTGGATGGGCCGCGGCGGATGAACTGGAACTTTGTCGCCAGTGACCCGGCGCTGATCGAGCAGGCGAGGGCCAGATGGGCTGCGGGGGATTGGCCGGTCGTGCCGGGGGAGAGCTCGAGGATCGAGTTGCCTCGCTGATTGGGGTCGCTTTGCGCCCCTTCGCGGGCTTGCCCGCTCCCACAGGGTGAGAGTCGTGGGAGCGGGCAAGCCCGCGAAGGGCTGCACAGCAGCCCCACTATGCGATCAGCGCTGGAACACTTCAGTCAGCAGGTTATGCATCGAACGGAACGCCCGCTCCGAGGTGCGCCGGTCATACTGCATCTTGCCCGGCACATTGGCGCCAGGGTCGGTGAACGAATGCACGGCCCCGCCATAGCTGAGCAACTGCCAGTCGACCTTGGCCGCATTCATCTCGTCTTCGAATGCCGGCAGCTGCTCTTTCGGCACCAATGGGTCGGATGCACCGTGCAGCACCAGCACCGAGCCCTTGATGCGCTTGGCATCCTCGGGGTTCGGCGTGTCCAATGTGCCGTGGAACGACACTGCCGCACGCAAGTCGGCGCCGCTGCGCGCCAGCTCCAGCGCACAGCAACCCCCGAAGCAGAAACCGAAGGTGGCAACTTTGCCAGGCTCCAGCAGCGCCTTGGACTGCCCCAGCAACTGGGCCAGGGCCTCCTGCATGCGCTTGCGAAGTTCGCCGCGGTCGTTCTTGAGCGGCATCATCGCTGCGCTGGCTTCGTCCGCATTGGACGGGCGCACCGACTGCCCATACAGGTCGGCGAGTAACACCACATAGCCTTTTTCGGCCACTTCCTTGGCGATGCGTTCGGCACCTTCGCCAATCCCCATCCAGTTCGGTGCCATGACCAGGCCCGGGCGCCCCAGCGCCCCGGGCTCGTAGACCAGGCGGCTTTCGTAGGTTCGGCCGGACAGGTGATACACCAGCGATTCGACGATTACTTTGCTCATCAGGCACTCCATTGGCACTCGTCATAAAAAAGCCCGCCGAAGCGGGCTTTCCTCTGCATCAACTCAAGCAGACAGCTCGACCAGCAGCTTGTTCAGGCGACGAACGTAGGCTGCCGGGTCTTTCAGGCTGTCCCCGGCCGCCAGGGCCGCCTGATCGAAGAGGATATGCGACAGCTCGGCGAAACGGTCTTCGCTCTGCTCGTTGTCCAGCTTGTCGATCAGCGGGTGGCTTGGGTTGAACTCGAAGATCGGCTTGGACTCCGGCACTTTCTGCCCACTGGCCTCGAGGATCTGGCGCATCTGCAGGCCAAGGTCCTGCTCACCAATGGCCAGGATCGCCGGGGAGTCGGTCAGGCGGTGCGACACGCGGACTTCGGCCACACTGTCACCCAATGCACCTTTCAGGCGCTCGACCAGGCCTTCCTTGTCCTTGGCGACTTCTTCCTGGGCTTTCTTGTCCTCTTCAGAGTCCAGCTTGCCCAGGTCCAGGTCGCCGCGGGCGACGTCGACGAAGGCCTTGCCGTCGAATTCGTTGAGGTAGCTCATCAGCCACTCGTCGATGCGGTCGGTCAGCAGCAACACTTCGATGCCTTTCTTGCGGAAGACTTCCAGGTGCGGGCTGTTCTTGACCTGCGCATAGGACTCACCGGTGAGGTAGTAGATCTTGTCCTGGCCTTCCTTGGCGCGCGCCAGGTAGTCGGCCAGGGCAACGCTCTGCTCGCCGCTGTCGTCGTGAGTGGAGGCAAAACGCAGCAGGCTGGCGATCTTCTCTTTGTTGGCGAAGTCTTCGGCCGGGCCTTCCTTCAGCACCTGGCCGAAGTTTTTCCAGAAGCCCTTGTACTGCTCAGGCTCGTTCTTCGCCAACTTCTCCAGCATGTCCAGCACGCGTTTGGTCAGCGCGGTCTTCATCGAGTCGATGATCGGGTCTTTCTGCAGGATTTCACGCGACACGTTCAGCGACAGGTCGTTGGAGTCGACCACACCTTTGATGAAGCGCAGGTACAGCGGCAGGAACGACTCGGCCTGGTCCATGATGAACACGCGCTGTACATACAGCTTCAGGCCGCGTGGCGCTTCGCGCTGGTACAAGTCGAACGGCGCGCGGGCCGGCACATACAGCAGCGAGTTGTATTCAAGCTTGCCTTCGACCTTGTTGTGGCTCCAGGCCAGCGGGTTCTCGAAGTCGTGGCCGATGTGCTTGTAGAACTCCTGGTATTCCTCGTCCTTCACGTCGCTGCGCGAACGGGTCCACAGGGCGCTGGCACGGTTGACGGTTTCCCACTCTTCGGCCGGCTGCTCTTCACCTTCGGCAGCCGCCTGCTCTTTCGGCAACTGGATAGGCAAGGCGATATGGTCGGAGTACTTCTTGACCACGTTTCGCAGGCGCCAGCCATCGGCGAACTCCTGCTCGTCCTTCTTCAGGTGCAGGACGATGCGGGTGCCGCGCTGGGGCTTGTCGACAGTGGCGACTTCGAACTCACCCTCGCCACGGGACGACCAATGTACGCCTTCGGCAGCCGGCTGGCCGGCGCGACGGCTGTACACGTCAACCTTGTCGGCAACGATGAACGCGGAATAGAAGCCCACGCCGAACTGGCCGATCAGGTGCGAGTCCTTCTTCTGGTCACCGGTGAGGTTCTTCATGAAGTCGGCAGTGCCGGACTTGGCGATGGTGCCCAGGTGGGTGATGACGTCTTCGCGGCTCATGCCGATACCGTTGTCCTCGAGGGTCACGGTACCCGCCTCCTTGTCGAAGCTCAGGCGAATCTTCAGGTCGGCGTCGCCTTCCAGCAACTCTGGCTTGGCCAGCGCCTCGAAGCGCAGCTTGTCGGCGGCGTCGGAGGCGTTGGAGATCAGTTCACGCAGGAAGATCTCCTTGTTCGAATACAAGGAATGGATCATGAGGTGCAGCAGTTGCTTTACCTCGGTCTGGAAGCCAAGCGTTTCTTTTTGAGTCTCCACACTCATGGTCTTCAAAACTCCGATCTGATTGCAATGGCGCCTGGCGGGCGGTACAGCCTGCGTTAACGGCGGATGTCATGCAGATGGGGGCTGCCCGGATGATTTCAAGGGCTTTTGCGGTTCGATCTTGAAATGCGCGCGGGCCGTGGCAATCGGCGACTGGCGGTCGCTCTGCCAGGCGGTAATGGCCACATTGGTCACCCGTCGCCCCTGGCGCCACAATTGGCACTGCGCGTAGGTATCGCGCAACAGCCCGGCGCGCAGGTAGTCGATGGAGAAATCGATGATCTTCGGAATGCTGGCGCTGTCGCTATAGATCAGCAGGTACAGCGCTGCAGAGAGCTCCATGAAGCCGGCAATCACCCCGCCATGGATAGCGGGCAAGAGCGGGTTGCCGACAGTGTCCGGATTGGCTGGCAGGCGGAACAGCAGGTCATCCCCCTCGCGCTCGCATTCGATGCCGATCAACCCGGCGTAGGGAATCAATGCCAGCAAGGGGCGATAGTCACCTTGCGCGTGTGCTGCATTGAGTTGCTGGCGAATGGCCGGCGGAATCATGACCCGCCCTCCTTCAGGCTGCTGCCAAAGCGGATGCCGCCCTTGACCTGCGTGCCCAACCGCATGAACGTACCCACCACTTGGCAGATCGGCCGCTCGGGGTCGTCCTGGTAGGCGCTGCCACGGGTGAAGATCACGTCGCGGGTCACCCGGTAACACTGGGCATGCCCATGGATGTCCTTGCCCGGTACCGACGGGTGCATGTAGTCGATGCGCAGATCCAGGGTCGGGCATACCTCGAAGTGCGGCAGTACGCATAGCGTGGCCATGCCGCAGGTGGTGTCCATCAGCGTTGTCAGCGCCCCACCGTGTACGGCACCGGTTTGCGGGTTGCCGACAATGGCCGGCGACCAGGGCAGGACCAGCGTCATGCCAGTTTCATCAGCCTGGGCCACACGCATCTGCAACAACTGGCAGTGTTTCAATGCCGAAAGAAAACGCTCGGCCATGGACATCAAGGTCGCATCACTCATAGGCTGTTACCACGTCCCTTCCAAACGGCATAGGTGGGTTCAAAAGTCCATGTAGAACGGGGCGTTATATATCTGAAACCTTCGTTGAACTTATTCCAAGTGGCTGCACTCGAAGGAACAAGTCACTTATCACACCAAGGAGAAACACCCCCATGCGTAAACCATTTGCTTTTGCTCTGATGCTGGCTGCTGCCATGGGCCTGGCTGCTTGCGATAAAGCGAGCGAAGACAAAGCCCAAGATGCGCAGGAACATGCCGAGCAAGCCCAGGAAAAGATGGGCGAAGCTCAGGATAAAATGAACGACGCCGCCAAGGAAAACGCCGAAGCTGCCAAAGATCAGGCTGAAGCCGAGCAAAAGGCTGCCGAAGAAGCCGCCCCGGCTACTCCGGCGCCGGCAGAACCTGCCAAGCAGTAATCAGCCCGATAAAAAAACCCGACGTTGTCGGGTTTTTTTTTGCGTTGAATTAACGGTTAATCGTTTCAGTTCACTGCTACACCACCCTCTTTCAATGGCTCGCTGTTGACACTATCCGTGGGGGTAAAGACCATCACCTCCAGCACATCGGAATGGAACTCCCGACGGTACAAGATCAATACAACGCCCACACTCATGCCCATGAACAACCACGGGCTGATGAACCAGCTCAACATGGCCATGCCGAAGTAATAGGAACGTAAACCAAGGTTGAACTGGTTGGCCGCCAGCGACAACACCCGTGCTGCCCGCGAGGCGAACGCCTTGCGCTCCAGTTCGTTGACCTGCCGTTCGCCAATCATCGGTGCCGAGCCAACCAGTACGGCAGCAAAGTTGTATTGGCGCATGCACCAGCTGAAGGTGAAGAAGGCATACACGAAGACCATGGCCAGGCACAACAACTTGATCTCCGACATGCCCTGTGAAGTCTGCTGCACCAGCGGCAGGTCGGCCAGCAGCGACAGCGCCCTGTCGGAGGCCCCCAGCACGGTGAGGATACCGGCCAGGATGATCAAGGTGCTGGAGGCGAAGAACGACGCGTTGCGCTCCAGGTTGCCGATCACGCTGGCATCGGCAATACGGTTATCGCGCAGCAACATGCGCCGCATCCAGTCTTCACGGTACAGGTGCAGCACGCTGGCCAGGCACGCGGTGTCGCGCCCTTTCCAGATCGCATACCGGGTATAGCCACCCCAGCACAGGGCGAACCAGGCGACAGCCAGCAGGTTGTTGAGGTTGCTTTGGATGAAATTCATGCAGGATTCCCGAAAAGGCCAGGTGCCTGAAGGATAGGGACCGGGTTTCGACGCTGGCAAGCGGCAAAAGGCACACATTCCTGCTGAAATTCGTACTGCCGGTTTGGGGCAGAAAAAAGCCCCGCATCGTTGCCGATACGGGGCTCTGCAGCTTGCACCTTGGGCGGGCACCCTTCGGCTTGTGGCCGGTGCCGCCCCCAAGGCTTGGCCCGGCGCGTCAGGCCAGCGCTTCGCGCGGCTTGCCCAGCATGCGGTCGCAGGCGACGGCGCCCATCAGGGTCACCACCGATGGCACCAGCCAGGCCATGCCGGCATCGCTCAACGGCAGGTGCGCCATGAAGTCCGGGAGCATGTGGGCAAGGCTGCTGCCCTTGATCGCATCGACCATGCCGAACACCAGCGACACCAGCATGACCGGCGCCAGGATACGGGTCGGCGAATGCCACAGCTCTTTCACGAAACTCAGGCCGACTACCACGATGCAGGGCGGGTAGATGGCGGTAAGTACCGGGATCGAGAACATGATCAACTTGGTCAGGCCAAGGTTGGAAATCAACAGCGAGAAGCCAGCCAGGATCACCACCAGGGCGCGGTACGACAGCGGCAGGATCTGGCTGAAGTACTCGGCGCATGCGCAGGTCAGGCCCACCGCAGTCACCAGGCAGGCCAGCGCGATCAGCACCGCAAGGAAGCCGCTGCCCAACGAACCGAAGGTGTGCTGTACGTAGGCATGCAGAACGGCCGCGCCATTGGTGGCATCCGCCGCGATATCGTGGCTGGTGGCGCCCAGACGGAACAGGCTGATGTAGACCAGGGCCAGCCCGACACCGGCGATCAGGCCGGCGATGATGGCATAACGGGTAATCAGCTTCGGCGACTCGACACCGCGCGAGCGGATGGCGTTGACGATGACGATACCGAACACCAGGGCCCCCAGGGTATCCATGGTCAGGTAGCCATCGGAGAAGCCTTTGGAGAAGGCCGCTGCCGCATAAGCCGGCTGCGCGTCACCCATGCCCCCTGCCGGCAGGGCAAAGGCGGCAATGCCCAGTATGGCCAGGGCGATGATCTTCAACGGCGCCAGGAAGCGGCCCACGGTATCGAGCAACTTGCCGGGGTACATCGACACGGCCAGCACCACAGCGAAATACACCAGGCTGTAGATGAACAGCGCCAGCGGGCTTTCCCCGGTCAGCGGAGCAACACCCACTTCGAACGAAACGGTCGCCGTACGCGGGGTAGCGAACAGTGGGCCGACCGACAGGTAGCAGACGGCCGCCAGCAAGCCGCCGAAGAATTTGCCGATCGGGCTGCTCAGGGCATCCATGCCACCACCGACCTTGGCCAGGGCGACCACGGTGATGACCGGCAGGCCTACGGCCGTAACCAGGAAGCCCAGCGCCGCCATCCACACATGGGGGCCGGACTGCAGGCCGACGATAGGCGGGAAGATGATGTTGCCTGCACCCACAAAAAGCGCAAACGTCATAAAGCCAAGCGCCAGGATATCCTGGCCTTTGAGAACTTTCATTTTAAGGTAGTACCACACTGCTGAAATCGGGATTCGAGAGGGGATTTCCCTTTGGATGAGGGGAAATGCTGCCCGGCTTGATAGGCCAGACCCGTTTAGCGTGTCGTTCCCTTTTGGGGTACGGGCACAGAGTGAGCGCGTAATGTAACCGTTTTGTCAGTCAAACGCACTGGAACAGTGCTGCTTGTCCGATGTGCGTACATGTTTGTCGTCTGTGCGACCGAAGACAGAGGGAATTATCCTCGGTTTAAACGCCGTGTCTGTGTGAAAATTCCTATCAAACCCATCGAAAAATCTACAGTGCCTGATCTGGCCTCTTCGCGGGCTTGCCCGCGAAGAGTGCGGCACAGGAATTCAGAACCCCACAAACGACAAAGGCCACCCGAAGGTGGCCTCTGTGCGCGTGGGGGGGTAGCGGTATTACTTCTTGGCTTCCCAACCGGTCAGCTCGGCCAGGGCCTTGCCGATGTCGGCCAGGGAACGCACGGTTTTCACACCCGCGTCCTGCAGGGCTGCAAACTTCTCGTCTGCAGTGCCTTTGCCGCCAGAAATGATGGCGCCAGCGTGGCCCATGCGCTTGCCCGCAGGTGCGGTAACACCAGCGATGTAGGAAACGACAGGCTTGGTCACGTGGGCCTTGATGTAGGCCGCTGCTTCTTCTTCAGCCGAACCGCCGATCTCGCCGATCATGACGATCGCTTCGGTCTTCGGGTCTTCCTGGAACAGCTTCAGGATATCGATGAAGTTGGAGCCCGGGATCGGGTCACCACCGATACCGACACAGGTCGACTGGCCGAAGCCGGCGTCGGTGGTCTGCTTCACAGCTTCGTAGGTCAGGGTGCCGGAGCGCGACACGATACCGACCTTGCCTGGCAGGTGGATGTGGCCAGGCATGATGCCGATCTTGCACTCGCCCGGGGTGATGACACCTGGGCAGTTAGGGCCGATCAGGGTCACGCCCAGCTCGTCGCACTTGACCTTGGCATCCAGCATGTCCAGGGTAGGAATGCCTTCGGTGATGCAGACGATCAGCTTGATGCCGCCGAAGGCTGCTTCCAGGATCGAGTCCTTGCAGAAAGGAGCCGGTACGTAGATGACCGAAGCATCAGCGCCGGTAGCTTCCACGGCTTCCTTGACGGTGTTGAACACCGGCAGGCCCAGGTGGGTGGTGCCACCCTTGCCTGGGGTTACGCCGCCGACCATCTTGGTGCCGTAGGCGATGGCCTGTTCGGAGTGGAAAGTACCCTGCGAGCCGGTGAAGCCCTGGCAGATGACTTTGGTGTCTTTATTGATCAGGACGCTCATTACTTGCCCTCCGCAGCTTTGACAACTTGTTGAGCAGCGTCGGTCAGGCTGGTTGCCGCAATGATGTTCAAACCGCTTTCTGCCAGTACTTTAGCGCCCAGTTCGGCGTTGTTGCCCTCAAGGCGAACGACGACCGGAACCTTGACGCCGACTTCTTTCACTGCACCGATGATGCCTTCGGCAATCATGTCGCAGCGAACGATGCCGCCGAAGATGTTGACCAGAACGGCCGCGACATTGCTGTCGGACAGAATGATCTTGAACGCTTCGGTAACGCGCTCTTTGGTAGCACCGCCGCCAACGTCGAGGAAGTTGGCCGGCTTGCCGCCGTGCAGGTTGACGATGTCCATGGTACCCATGGCCAGGCCGGCACCGTTGACCATGCAGCCGATGTTGCCTTCGAGGGCAACGTAGTTCAGTTCGAACTTGGCAGCGTGGGCTTCACGGGCGTCGTCCTGCGACGGGTCGTGGAAGGTTTTCAGCTTGGGCTGACGGTACATGGCGTTGGCGTCGATGTTGATCTTGGCATCGAGGCAGTGCAGGTCGCCATCGGCCTTGATCACCAGCGGGTTCACTTCCAGCAGCGCCAGGTCGTGATCCTTGAACAGCTTGGCCAGGCCTACGAAGATCTTGGCGAACT
This sequence comes from Pseudomonas sp. UBA6699, assembly GCF_002454615.1. Classification (NCBI taxonomy): domain Bacteria; kingdom Pseudomonadati; phylum Pseudomonadota; class Gammaproteobacteria; order Pseudomonadales; family Pseudomonadaceae; genus Pseudomonas; species Pseudomonas sp. UBA6699. The sequence goes on along the minus strand of NZ_DKJF01000063.1, from coordinate 51,250 downwards.
GTTGAACTTGCTTGCCTTCCAGGCCCAGCTGGAATGCCAGCTCGCGACCCTGGAACGGCTGTGCGCCGACCAGTGGGTCGATGGTGGCCTTGAGGATTTTCTCAGGCGTTTCGTGAGCGACTTTCTCGATGTCCACGCCACCTTCGGTGGAGGCCATGAACACGATGCGGCGGCTCGAACGATCGACTACAGCGCCCAGGTACAGCTCTTTGGCGATGTCAGTGCAGGATTCGACCAGAATCTTGGAGACGGGTTGACCGTTGGCATCGGTCTGGTAGGTAACCAGATTCTTGCCCAACCACTGTGCAGCGAACGCCTTGGCGTCTTCCTTGCTGCGAACCAGCTTGACGCCGCCCGCTTTACCGCGACCACCCGCGTGAACCTGGGCTTTGACTACCCACTCGTTCCCGCCGATCTTGTCGCAGGCTTCTGCAGCTTGCTCAGGGGTATCGACTGCGAAACCCTTGGAAACTGGCAGGCCGTACTCAGCGAACAGCTGCTTACCCTGATACTCGTGAAGATTCATGCTTTTTACCGTCTTCGTTAGGTACTGCGCTTCGGCGCTGCGCCATTACTGGCGCCGCGCCACCTGTGACCGTTGACCCCGGGTTATCCCATGTGATCCGGTCCGGCGGACGTTCCGCGGTGAGTCATGCACGCAAGACTCACGACGGGCTGCCCGCCGTGGTTTCTTATGATTAACGCTTCTTACGGTTGGCCACGTGAATGGCGCCGCCATTCACAGCCAGCGCTGCTTCATGCAGCGCTTCGGACAAGGTTGGATGGCTGAAGACCATCATGCCCAGGTCCTCGGCACTGGTGCCGAATTCCATTGCGATTGCGCCCTGCTGCACCAGTTCGGCAGCCGATGGGCCAATCACGTGTACACCCAGCACGCGGTCGGTCTTGGCGTCGGCGATGACCTTGACGAAACCACCGGTGTCGTTGGCCGCCATCGCACGGCCGCTGGCCGCGAACGGGAAGGTGCCTACGTTAACCTCAACACCCTCGGCCTTCAAGGATTGTTCGGTCTTGCCGACCCACGCGATTTCCGGGTGGGTGTAGATCACCGAAGGGATCAGGTCGTAGTTCATCTGGGCCTTGTGGCCCTTGATGCGCTCAACCACCATGATGCCCTCTTCCGAGGCCTTGTGCGCCAGCATCAGGCCACGCACCACGTCACCGATGGCATAGACGCCCGGCACGCTGGTCGCGCAGTGGTCGTCGACGTAGATGTAGCCACGCTCGTCGATGGTCACGCCGCTGTCGGAAGCCAGCAGGTCGGTGGTCACCGGACGGCGGCCGACCGCAACGATCAGCTTGTCGAAGGTGATCTTCTGCTCGCCTTCGGCGTTGGTGTAGGTGACCTCGACTTCGTCGCCGTTGACTTTCGAGCCGGTCACGCGCGCGCCCAGCTTGATGTCCAGGCCTTGTTTGGTCAGGGTCTTCTGGGCTTCTTTCGACACGGCAGTGTCGGCAGCCATCAGGAAGGTGTCCAGGGCTTCCAGCACGGTGACTTCAGCACCCAGGCGAGCCCATACCGAGCCCAGCTCCAGGCCGATGACGCCAGCACCGATCACGCCCAGGCGCTTGGGTACGGCCTGGAATTCCAGGGCGCCGGTGGAGTCGACGATGACGTTCTGGTCGACAGGCGCTGGCGGAATGTCGATCGGACGCGAGCCGGAGGCCAGGATCACGTTCTCGGCTTCGATCACTTCGGTGGTGCCGTCAGCCTTGGTGACTTCGACCTTTTTGCCCGCCAGCAGCTTGCCGTGGCCCTGGATCGAAGTAACACCGTTGGCCTTGAACAGGGTGGCCACGCCACCGGTCAGGTTCTTGACGATGCCAGCCTTGCGGCCAACCATCGCGGCAACGTCCATCTTCACTTCACCGGTGGAGATGCCATGCACGTTGAAGCTTTCTTTGGCTTCCTTGTACTTCCAGGAGCTGTCCAGCAGGGCCTTGGAAGGAATGCAACCGACGTTCAGGCAGGTGCCGCCCAGGGCCAGCTTGCCCTCGGCGTCGGTGTACTTCTCGATACAGGCAGTCTTCAGACCGAGTTGTGCGGCCTTGATGGCAGCGACATAACCGCCAGGACCTGCACCGATTACCACTACGTCGAATTTCTGGGTCATAAAAGATTCCTTTTGAGCTTCAAGCAGCAAGCTGCAAGCTGCGAGACAGGCAGGCTTCGACTTGAAGCTTGCCGCTCGCAGCTTACAGCCGCGCGATTAGATGTCCAGCAGCAGGCGAGACGGATCTTCCAGCAGGTTCTTGATGGTGACCAGGAAGGTTACCGCTTCCTTGCCATCGATCAGGCGGTGATCGTAGGACAGCGCCAGGTACATCATCGGGCGAATCACCACTTGGCCGTTAACGGCCATCGGGCGCTGGATGATGTTGTGCATGCCGAGGATCGCGGCCTGCGGCGGGTTGACGATCGGGGTCGACATCATCGAACCGAAAGTACCGCCATTGGTGATGGTGAAGGTGCCACCGGTCATCTCTTCGATCGACAGCTTGCCGTCACGGGCCTTCTTGCCGAAGGTGGCGATGCCGTTTTCGATTTCGGCCAGGCTCATCGATTCGGCGTTACGCAGTACCGGTACCACCAGGCCACGGTCGCTGGACACCGCAACGCCGACGTCGGCATAGCCGTGGTAGACGATGTCGTTGCCGTCGATCGAGGCGTTGACCGCCGGGAAACGCTTCAGCGCCTCGGTGGCAGCCTTGACGAAGAACGACATGAAGCCCAGGCGCACGCCGTTGTGGGTCTTCTCGAACAGGTCCTTGTACTTCGAGCGCAGGGCCATGACTTCGGTCATGTCCACTTCGTTGAAGGTGGTCAGCATGGCCATGCTCGACTGGGCTTCTACCAGGCGCTCGGCGATCTTGGCACGCAGGCGGGTCATCGGGACGCGCTTCTCGGTGCGGTCGCCAGCAGCGGTGACCACCGGGGCAGCAGCAGCGGCAGCAGGCTTGGCAGCCGGCGCAGCGGCAGGTGCCGACTTCTTGTTGGCAACCGCTGCAACCACGTCTTCCTTGGTGACGCGACCGCCTTTGCCGGTACCGGCAACGCTGGCCAGGTCGATGCCGTTTTCTTCGGCCAGCTTGCGCGCAGCCGGGGCGGCGACCGGGTCGTCTTCACCAGCATCGGCAGCTGCCGCAGCGGGTGCAGCGGCAGGTGCAGCGGCGGCAGCAGGTGCGGCAGCAGCGCCGCCTTCAACGATCGAACCCAGCACCTCGTCGGACAGGACGGTGTCGCCCTCGCCCTTGACGATGTCGCCCAGCACGCCGTCAGCGGTAGCCAGCACTTCCAGGACGACCTTGTCGGTCTCGATGTCGACGATCAGCTCGTCACGCTTGACGGCTTCGCCCGGCTTCTTGTGCCAGGTGGCAACGGTGCCATCGGCAACCGATTCCGGGAAGGTTGGGGCTTTGATCTCGATAGCCATTATCTGTATTTCCTTAAATTCGGTTTCAGGTGCGCGAAGGCGTTAGACAGTGAAGGCGTCTTGCAGCAGTTTTTCCTGCTGTTCGGCGTGCTTCGAAGCGTAACCACAAGCTGGCGCGGCGGAAGCGTCGCGGCCGGCGTATTCCAGGACCAGCGCCTTGTTGTGGCGGCCCAGGATACGGCGCATGTGGTGCTGGCTGCTGTACCAGGCACCCTGGTTCATCGGCTCTTCCTGACACCACACGGCATGCTTGAGGTTGGTGTACGGCGCCAGGATTTCGACCAGGTCGTCCTCCGGGAACGGATACAGCTGCTCGATACGCACGATGGCGATGTCTTCGCGGCCCTCGGCACGGCGTTTCTCCAGCAGGTCGTAGTAGACCTTGCCGCCGCACAGGACCAGGCGTTCGACCTTGGCCGGATCGAGGTTGTCGATTTCCGGGATCACGGTCTGGAACGAGCCTTCTGCCAGGTCTTCCAGGGTCGAAACGGCCAGTTTGTGACGCAGCAGCGACTTCGGTGTCAGCACGATCAGCGGCTTGCGCAGCGGGCGAATGACCTGACGACGCAGCAGGTGGTAGATCTGCGCCGGCGTGGTTGGCACGCAGACCTGGATGTTGTGCTCGGCACACAGCTGCAGGTAACGCTCCAGGCGCGCGGAGGAGTGCTCCGGGCCCTGCCCTTCATAGCCGTGCGGCAGCAGCATGGTCAGGCCGCACAGGCGACCCCACTTGTGCTCGCCGCTGGTGATGAACTGGTCGATGACCACTTGCGCACCGTTGGCGAAGTCGCCGAACTGGGCTTCCCAGATCACCAGCGCGTTCGGCGTGGTGGTCGAGTAGCCATACTCGAAGGCCAGCACGGCTTCTTCCGACAGGAAGGAGTCGTACAGCTCGAACATCGGCTGGCCCGGGAACAGGTTCTTCAGCGGTACGTAGGTGCCGGCATCCTTCTGGTTGTGCAGCACTGCATGGCGGTGCGAGAAGGTGCCACGGCCGATGTCCTGGCCGGTCATGCGGATCGGGTGACCTTCGAACTGCAGGGTGGCGTAGGCCATGGTCTCTGCATAACCCCAGTTGATCGGCAAGCCACCGGCCTGCATCTTCTGGCGGTCTTCGTAGATCTTCGCCACCTGGCGCTGGACGACGAAGCCTTCCGGGATTTCCAGCAGCTTGGCCGACAGGTCCTGCAAGGTCTTGAGGTCGAAGCGGGTGTCGTGACGCGCAGTCCAGGCATGGCCCAGGTAGGGGCGCCAGTCGACGAACAGCTCGCGGTTCGGCTCCTTGACCAGGCTTTTCACCACGTGCAGGCCGTTGTCCAGCGCGTTGCGGTACTCGTCGATCTTCGCCTGGGCACGCTCGGCATCGATACGGCCAGCCTGGATCAGCGACTCGGCGTACAGCTCGCGGGTGGTACGCTGCTTGGTGATCTGCTGGTACATCAGCGGCTGGGTGCCGCTCGGCTCGTCGGCCTCGTTGTGGCCGCGACGGCGGTAGCAGACCAGGTCGATGACCACGTCACGCTTGAACTGCATGCGGTAGTCGATGGCCAGCTGGGTGACGAACAGCACTGCTTCCGGGTCATCGCCGTTCACGTGCAGGATCGGCGCCTGGATCATCTTGGCCACGTCGGTGGCGTACTCGGTGGAGCGCGCGTCCAGCGGGTTGCTGATGGTGAAACCAACCTGGTTGTTGATCACGATGTGCACGGTGCCGCCGGTCTTGAAACCGCGGGTCTGCGACATCTGGAAGGTTTCCATGACCACACCCTGGCCGGCGAATGCAGCGTCGCCGTGGATCGAGATCGGCAGCACCTTGTCGCCAACGGTGTCGTTGCGGCGGTCCTGACGGGCGCGCACCGAACCCTCGACCACCGGCGAAACGATTTCCAGGTGGGACGGGTTGAACGCCATGGCCAGGTGCACTTCGCCACCAGAGGTCATCACGTTCGAGGAGAAGCCCTGGTGATACTTCACGTCACCGGAGCCCAGCTCGTTCATCTTCTTGCCTTCGAACTCGTCGAACAGCTCGCGCGGGCTCTTGCCGAAGGTGTTCACCAGCACGTTCAGACGGCCACGGTGGGCCATGCCGATGACCACTTCCTTGGTGCCGTAGGAGCCGGAACGCTGGATCATTTCGTCCAGCATCGGGATCAGGCTCTCGCCACCTTCCAGGCCGAAGCGCTTGGTGCCTGGGTACTTGGTGCCCAGGTATTTTTCCAGGCCTTCACCGGCGGTAACGCGCTCGAGCAGGTGGGCCTGCACGTCAGCGGAGTATTCCGGACGGCCGCGCACGCTTTCCAGGCGCTGCTGGAACCAGCTGCGCTGCTCGGAATCGACGATGTGGGTGAACTCGGCGCCAATGGTGCGACAATATGTCTTCTGGAGTGCATCCAGGATGTCGCGTAGGCTCGCCTCCTCTTTGCCGATGAACAGGTCGCCGGCACGGAAGGTCGTATCAAGATCGGCATTGGTCAAGCCGTAGTGATTGATCGACAGGTCTACGGGCGCAGGGCGCTGCCACAACCCCAACGGGTCGAGCTTGGCAGCCTGATGGCCGCGCATACGATAGGCCTGGATCAGTCGCAGAACTTCAACCTGCTTCTTCTCGTGTTCACTGCTCACGCTCCCGGCAGATACCGGTTGGGCGCGGCGCTGGTTCTTTGCCAGCAGTACGAAATGGTCGCGGATTGTCGAGTGCGATACATCAGTAGCGGTGCTGCCGTCGGCTGGCAACTTCTGGAAGTAAGTGCGCCACTCTTCTGGCACAGCGTTAGGGTCGTGCAGGTAGAGCTCGTAGAGCTCTTCCACATATGCAGCGTTACCACCTGAAAGGTGGGCGCTATCCCACATGCGCTGCATCACGCTTTCTTGCATGCTTGGTCACCCTCGATTAGGGGACTGATCGGCGAGAGCCGAAGCAAACCTGGAAAAGTCCGAAAACAGCGACTGAACCACGCCACCTGGATCCTGCTGATTTTCCGGGTACCAGCCCGGAAAGCCCCTGCTGGTCTCATATCTTCATAGGTAATGAGCGCGGGCTTTTTGGGCCCTTGCTCGGGTTTTACCTCAGTGCGGGCTCACCGCCCGCACCTCGGCTTACTGCAGGTACAACACGGTGTATCAGGTGCCGCTTTGCAGCAGCATGTTACGTACGTGGCCGATTGCCTTGGTCGGGTTGAGACCTTTCGGGCAAACGTTCACGCAGTTCATGATCCCGCGGCAGCGGAATACGCTGAACGGGTCATCCAGGGACGCCAGGCGCTCCTGAGTCTTGGTGTCGCGGCTGTCGGCCAGGAAACGGTAGGCCTGCAGCAGCGCGGCCGGGCCCAGGAACTTGTCCGGGTTCCACCAGAACGACGGGCAGGAAGTCGAGCAGCAAGCGCACAGGATGCACTCGTACAGGCCGTCCAGCTTTTCGCGGTCTTCCGGCGACTGCAGGCGCTCGATGGCCGGGGCCGGCGTGTCATTCTGCAGGAACGGCTTCACCTTCTCGTACTGCTTGTAGAAGATGCTCATGTCGACCACCAGGTCACGAATGACCGGCAGGCCTGGCAGAGGGCGCAGAACCAGCTTGTTGCCCTTGACCACCGCCGACAGCGGGGTGATGCAGGCCAGGCCGTTCTTGCCGTTCATGTTCATGCCGTCGGAACCGCACACGCCTTCACGGCAGGAACGACGGTACGAGAAACCTTCGTCCTTTTCCTTGATCAGGGCCAGTACGTCCAGCACCATCAAGTCCTTGCCGCCGGTATCGACGTCGAACGACTCCATTTTTGGCGCCGAATCGGTATCCGGGTTGTAACGATAAACTTCGACTTTCAACATAGCAGCCACCCTTAGTAAGTCCGGACTTTTGGTTCGAAGGCTGGAACAGTCTTCGGCGCAAAGTTGACGCCACGCTTGGCAACGCGCTTCTCACCCGGGTAGTACAGGGTGTGGCACAGCCAGTTTTCGTCGTCACGGTCTTCGAAGTCTTCACGGGCGTGAGCGCCACGGGACTCTTTACGGGCTTCGGCCGCGATGGCGGTAGCTTCGGCGACTTCCAGCAGGTTCTGCAGCTCCAGCGCTTCGATACGCGCGGTGTTGAAGGCCTGGGACTTGTCGTTGATCTTGACGTTGGCGATGCGCTCACGCAGGCCGGCCAGTTGTTCGATACCCTTCTGCATGTATTCGCCGGTACGGAACACACCGAAGTAGTTCTGCATGCAGCTCTGCAGCTCGCGCTTCAGGCTGGCTACATCTTCACCGGAAGTACGCTCGTTGAGCTTGTTCAGGCGGTTCAGGGCAACATCGATATCGGTGTCGCTGGCGTCGAGGTGCTCGATACCGTCGCTCAGTGCCTTCTCCAGGTGCAGGCCGGCAGCACGGCCGAATACCACCAGGTCGAGCAGCGAGTTGCCGCCCAGGCGGTTGGCACCGTGTACCGATACGCACGCAACTTCGCCTACGGCGAACAGGCCAGGGATGATGTGATCCTTGCCTTCTTCGTCCATGGTGATGGCCTGGCCATGAATGTTGGTGGCAACACCACCCATCATGTAGTGGCAGGTCGGAACAACCGGCACCGGCGCGACAACCGGGTCGACGTGGGCGAAGGTCTTGGACAGCTCGCAGATACCTGGCAGGCGGCTGTGCAGCACTTCTTCGCCCAGGTGGTCCAGCTTCAGCAGCACGTGGTCCTTGTTCGGGCCCACGCCGTTGCCGGCGATGATTTCCTTGACCATGGAACGGGCGACCACGTCGCGGCCGGCCAGGTCTTTGGCGTTCGGCGCGTAACGCTCCATGAAGCGCTCGCCGTGGGCGTTGATCAGGTAGCCACCTTCACCACGGCAACCTTCGGTGACCAGTACACCGGCGCCGGCGATGCCGGTCGGGTGGAACTGCCACATTTCGATGTCCTGCACCGGAACGCCTGCACGCAGGGCCATGCCGATACCGTCACCGGTGTTGATCAGGGCGTTGGTGGTGGAGGCGTAGATACGACCGGCACCGCCAGTGGCCAACACGGTAGCCTTGGACTTGATGTACATGGTTTCGCCGGTTTCGATGCAGATCGCGATCACACCAACGAAAGCGCCTTCCTTGTTTTTCACCAAATCAACGGCGTAGTACTCGTTGAGGAAGGTGGTGCCGGCCTTCAGGTTACCCTGGTACAGGGTGTGCAGCAGCGCATGACCGGTACGGTCGGACGCCGCGCAGGTACGGGCGGCCTGGCCACCTTTACCGAAGTCCTTGGACTGGCCACCGAACGGGCGCTGGTAGATACGGCCGGTTTCGGTACGCGAGAACGGCAGGCCCATGTGGTCCAGCTCGAACACGGCAGCCGGGCCTTCCTGACACATGTATTCGATAGCGTCCTGGTCACCGATGTAGTCGGAACCCTTGACGGTATCGTACATGTGCCAGCGCCAGTCGTCGTTCGGGTCGGCCGAAGCGATGGCGCAGGTGATGCCACCCTGGGCGGATACAGTGTGCGAACGGGTCGGGAAGACCTTGGTGACTACGGCAGTCTTGTGGCCGCCTTGAGCCAGTTGCAGCGCAGCGCGCATGCCTGCGCCGCCGCCACCGATGATGATGGCGTCGAAAGAAATGGTTGGAATGCTAGCCATGAATCAGATACCCCAGAGAATCTGCACACCCCAGACGAAGTAAGCGAACATCGCAACGCCGCATACCGCCTGGAACAGGAAACGAATCGCAGTTGCCGACTTGCCGAACGACATAGGCGTCAGGTAGTCGGTAGCAATGGTCCACATGCCGACCCAGGCGTGAGCGCCGAGGGCAACGAGGGCCAGCAAGCTGAAGATTCGCATCGCGTTGTTGGAGAACAGACCATGCCACTGGGTGTAGTCGATGCCTGGGTGGGCGACCACGTAGCCGATCAGGAAGATGAAATAAGCCGCGAGAACGACCGCAGATACGCGCTGCGCCATCCAGTCATAGAGGCCCGAACGCGACAGGTTCGTGACATTGGTTACCATACCCAAACTCCCACCAGAACGATCAGCACCACGGAGATGACGATCACGATTTTCGAGCCCAGCTTGCCGCCTTCCAGCGTCTCGCCGATGCCCATGTCCATGATCAGGTGACGAACACCTGCCACGAGGTGATAAAGCAGGGCAGACAACAGCCCCCAGGTCACGAACTTGGCCAGCGGGCTGGTCAGACACGCCTTCACCTCGCCGAAGCCTTCCTCGGAACCCAGCGATTTGCCCAGTGCATAAAGCATGATGGCAAGGCCGATGAACAGGATGACGCCGGAGATACGGTGCAGGATGGACGTGTACGCAGTGACAGGGAGCTTGATGGTCCTTAGGTCTAGGTTTACAGGTCGTTGGCTTTTCACGGCTTTTTTCACACTGAAGAGCCCCTAGCGAATCAGGGCAAAGTTGTTGGTAAGTGTACTGGTCAGGTACCCACCACCCAGGGAACGGCGACCCCCAGCAGTTCGGGCTTGCAAGCCCCTGGCGGTCGGGTGCCGAGTATAGACAGTTAGGCTGCTTATGACAACGTGACGGGGTAGCCCAAATAGCGCATTGCCTTTAATGAACAAAAGGCGTAAATGGGCGAGAATTTCGGGAAAAATCAGGCTTGAATGCCTGATTCAACAAGCCTTTAGGCAAATTGACATCTGAATTTATCCCTCTATAGTGGTGCGGGCCCTGCGTGGGGGGTCTGTCTGATGATTTCAAGCATTAATAGGAGGCCACATGGCTGACAAAAAAGCGCAGTTGGTCATCGAGGGCGCTGCCCCCGTCGAGCTGCCCATTTTAACCGGCACCGTTGGTCCTGATGTAATCGACGTCCGCGGGTTAGGGGCCACTGGTCACTTCACCTTCGACCCTGGTTTCATGGCGACCGCCTCGTGCGAGTCGAAGATCACCTACATTGACGGCGACAAAGGGATCCTGCTGCACCGCGGCTACCCGATCGAACAGCTCGCCGAGCAATCCGACTACCTCGAAACCTGCTACCTGCTGCTCAACGGCGAACTGCCGAATGCCGAGCAGAAGGCGCAGTTCGTCAGCACCGTGAAAAACCACACCATGGTTCACGAGCAGCTGAAGTCGTTCTTCAACGGTTTCCGCCGCGACGCCCACCCGATGGCGGTCATGTGCGGTGTGGTCGGCGCCCTGTCGGCGTTCTACCACGACTCCCTGGACATCAATAACCCGCAACACCGCGAAATCTCCGCGGTGCGCCTGGTCGCCAAGATGCCGACCCTGGCGGCGATGGTTTACAAGTACTCCATGGGCCAGCCGATGATGTACCCGCGCAACGACCTGTCGTACGCGGAAAACTTCCTGCACATGATGTTCAACACCCCGTGCGAGATCAAACCGATCAGCCCGGTACTGGCCAAGGCAATGGACCGGATCTTCATCCTCCATGCCGACCATGAGCAGAACGCCTCCACCTCCACCGTGCGCTTGGCCGGCTCGTCGGGTGCCAACCCGTTCGCCTGTATCGCCGCGGGCATCGCTGCCCTGTGGGGTCCGGCGCACGGCGGTGCGAACGAAGCCGTACTGACTATGCTCGATGAAATCGGCGATGTCTCGAACATCGACACCTTCATCGCCAAGGCCAAGGACAAGAACGACCCGTTCAAGCTGATGGGCTTCGGTCACCGCGTCTACAAGAACCGTGACCCGCGCGCCACCGTGATGAAACAGACCTGCGATGAAGTACTGCGCGAGCTGGGCATCAAGAACGACCCGCAGCTGGAACTGGCCATGCGCCTGGAAGAGATCGCACTGACCGATCCGTACTTCATCGAGCGCTCGCTGTACCCGAACGTCGACTTCTACTCGGGGATCATCCTCAAGGCGATCGGCATTCCAACCAGCATGTTCACCGTGATCTTCGCCCTGGCACGTACCGTGGGCTGGATTTCGCACTGGAAGGAAATGCTCTCCAGCCCGTACAAGATCGGCCGTCCGCGCCAGCTGTACACCGGCGAGCAGAAGCGCGACATCGTTGCCCTCGGCGACCGCAAGTAAGACTTGATCGGGTAACGCTCCAGCCCCCGACCAGCCCCCTGGGCCGCGCGCACGCCTGGTGCCGCGCGGCCCAGAGGCATGACTCATCCCCTCCCCCGGCGACCCGCATCAGCCACCCTGGCCAACTACCGTGCGACTTGCGCAGCACTGCCCACGATTGCCGTCGGCCCCGGTGACCAGCCACCCCCGAGCGCCTTGAACAGGTTCACCTGGTTGATCTCGCGCGCCAGCTCCAGCTCCAGCCAACGCTGCTGCGCACCGAACAGCGAGCGCTGGGCGTCCATGGTCGAGAAGTAGCTGTCCAGACCCGCCTCGAAACGAAGCCGCGACTGCCGGTAGGCTTGTTCATAGTCCTCGACCAGCTGCCGCTGGGCCGCGACCTGCGGCAGCATCTCCTGCCGCGCATTCAACGCATTGGCCGCTTCACGGAAGGCGTTGAGCACGGTCTGCTCGTAAGCAGCCACACGCTGGTCGTATTGGGCCCAAGTGGCATCCACCCCTGCCCTGCGCTGGCCGGCATCGAGCAATGTCAGCGAACCGAGCGCCGCCAGGTTCCAGAACTGTGCCGGGCTTGTCAGCAGCCGCGAAAAGTCCCCACTCAGGCTACCCAGCGCGCCTGTCAACGAAAAGCTGGGGAAATAGGCGGCCCGCGCACTGCCGATTTCTGCATTGGCAGCGCGCAGCTGAGCCTGCGCCGCCCGAATGTCGGGTCGCCGCTCAAGCAGGCTTGAAGGCACCCCGGCGGGTACATCGACTGTCGCCATCTGCGCCCCAAGCTGGCCCTCCGGCAACAGCCCGGCCGGTACCGTTTGCCCTACCAGAACCCGCAACGCATTGAGGTTCTGCGCCACTTGCATCCGGTAGGTACTGACTTGCACGGCAGCAGTGTTGGTGATGGCATCGGCTTGATGGACATCGATGCGTGCGGTCGAACCCAGGTTGAAACTGGAACGCAGCAATTGCCCGTAATGCTGCTGGGATTCGAATGTGCGCTCTGCCAGCCCAAGCAAGCTCTGATTGGCCTTGAGCGTCAGCCAGGTCCCAGCCACTTCGCCGATCAAGGCCATGCGTGCAGCCTGGTAGTCGGCCAGCGTGGCATGAAAGCGCGCCTCGGCCGCATGGGCCTGGCTTCGCGCCCGGCCGAAGAAGTCCAGCTCATAGGCCGTAAACCCCACGGTGGCCTGGAAGGTGTTGGCCACACTGCCGGCGCTGGAGCCGCCCCCAGGGGTTTGCTCCAGCGCCGGCAACTTTGCGCGCCCGGCATAGGTGTCGACGCCCAGGCTGGGGTACAGCGCTGCCGCGGCGCCCTGATAGCCTGCCCTGGCCTGCGCCACGCTGGCTGCAGCTTGCTGCAAGTCACGGTTGTCGACCAGGGCCAACTCGATCAACCGGCGCAAGCGGCTGTCACTGACGAACGCTCGCCAATCCGGGTCGAAAGCGTTTCGCGGATCACAGCAGCCCGCCTCGACGCTATCCGGCCAGCCGGTGTCCATGGGGGACGCCGGTGTCTCGTAGACAGGCTCGAGCGAACAGCCGGCCAAAGACAGTTGAGCGGCCAACATCACACAGTGCAGGGGTCTAGTCATGGGCCCTTCCCTCACCAAACGCTGTTCATCAAGGCACGCAGTTGAGTCAGCACGCCGAGAGGGCCGCTGGAAGCCTGCAGGGCGGCCGGCTGGGCGCTGCGGCGCTTCACAGCCACCCGCGCGCCGGCGATGGGCGCCTGCCGCGGCTGGCGCACCAGCCGCAGGCGCCAGTCGCCTTCGCCCAGCAGCGCCCGGCGCAGCAGGGTGAAGAACGCAGTGGCGGGTTGCGCCGTGCTGGCCACATTGGGATTGGCCTGGCTGAACAGCCTGGTGATCAGCGCGCGCCGCTGCGCCTCATGCACCGCCACGAAGCGCAGCCCCAGCCGTTGGCTGCCATCCCGGCGTACCACCTCTGCCCCCAGCCAGCCGACCTTGTCCACCCATACCTGGCCACGCCTGCCGCACGGCACCTCGCCGGCCATGGCGCCCTCGAAAGCCGCCCCGCTGATCGAGATATCGACCAGTTGCCCACCCAGCGTACCGGTGCCCAGGCGCAGCTGGGTGGGCCGAGCAAACGGAAAGCGCTCCTCGCCGTGTAGCCGCGGCCGATCAACGCAGGCCACCAGTGTCGCCAGGTTGTACAGCAGCACCAGCACCGTCCAGCTCAGGTTGAACACCATATTGCCGTCCAGTCGGCTGGCAGTGCTGATCGCCGTGATTGCGCCGACCTGCGCCAACGCACTCAAGGCCAGGAAAAACCCGAACAGCTTCCAGTGCACCTGGGTCTGGGAGCGGTCCAGGCCTTTGGCCGTCACCTTGAAAGGCCGCCCGAACGGGCGAATCGCAGCACTGATCAGGGTCGCGGTCACCGCCAATGCGCAAACGATCTGCGTCACCTCGGTGAAGATCGGCAGTGAGCGCCGCCCGGTCACCCAGGTGCTGTAACCCCAATAGGCGATCAGCGCCGGCATGCCGAAGGCCAGAAACGCTGCCGGCGTTGCATAGAAACCGGCAATGCCGAAATACCAATACAGCACCGGCGACACCAGCATCATCAGGATGAAAGGCTTGGAGCACCAATGCAGCAGGCCGTGCAGGTAATGCAGGCGATCGTTCAGGCCATAGCCGCGACCGAACAGCGGCCCCTGGCGCAGCAAGGCCACCTGGATCGTCCCCAGGCACCAGCGGCCGCGCTGGTTGATGTACTCGGTCAGGCCCTCGGCAGACAGCCCGATGGACAAACGCTCGTTCAGCCAGCGGGTGATGTAGCCCATCTGCATCAGGCGGTAGGACGTGTAGATGTCCTCACAGACCGACCCCGTGGGAAAACCACCCATGCGCTCGACCAGATCACGCCGCACCACGAACGACGTGCCCACGCAGAACGCTGCATTCCAGGCATCCTTGGCAGGCTGGAACACATCGAAAAATACCCGTTGCTCATCCACCCAGCTGTTTGCCGACCCCAGGTTATGCTGGATAGGGTCCGGGTTGTAGTAGAACTGCGGGGTCTGCACCAATCCGACCTCAGGGTCCTGGAACAGCCCCAAGGTCCGCAGCAGAATCGGCCGCTGCGGGGCGAAGTCTGCATCCAGCACCAGTATGTACGGCGCGTTGGTACTGGCTGCCGACTGGCGCAGGCCGTTGTTCAGGTTGCCCGCCTTGGCGTGCAGGTTGTCATCGCGCCGCGTGTAACGCACCCCCATGCTCGCGCAGTAGTCGCGCAGCCAGTCCCGCCGCGTGTCATCCAGCACCCAGAGGGTGAAGTTGGGGTAGTCCATGGCCTGCGCGGCAATGATGGTCTTCTCCAGAACCTCGAGCCCTTCGTTGTAGGTGCAGATGAACACATCGACCGCCGGCGCCTCGGCCCCCATCGCGCGCAAGCGCTGCTCGCCAGCGTCCGCGGCGTGGCGGTGATCGCTGCGCCGGCACATCACCACGATCGAAAACAAGGTGTAGGCAATGCCCAACAACTCGAAGAACAGGAAGCCATAAGTCCATACCGTGGCGAACCCCGCGCGGCTGTCAGGCAAGGTGTCGGCGAAGCGCCAGGCCACGTACCTGACCAGCAGTGCCGCGGTCAGCGCGCCGAACAGCAGGCGCGCCAGCCATTGCTCGCGGTGGGCCATGCAACTCAGCAGAACCACGATGGCCAGCGTCCACAGGTTGATTTGCAGCAGTTGTGTCGAGTCCAGTGCTTGCATGTCAGTGGGCCTTGTAATCGCCAGTGAAAGGGTTGACGCCGGTGGCAGCGATCGCCGCCCATGCCGTGGCGCCCAAATGGGGCAGGTGGAAGTACAGGAAATCGTCATGGGTCGAGTCCGGCCCCACGCTCAGCCCCGTGCTGACCTGTGCCTGCGGGGTGGCGTACAGCCAGCCATCGCCAGCCTGTTGCGCCAGCAACAACGGCCACAATGGCTGCGCCAGGGGCCCCAGGCCGCGAAGGCTGGCAACGGCCGCCACCTGCGCCGTGCCTTCGGTCCAGATACCGTCAGGGTCCTGCTTGAAGCCATAGCCCTGAGCGAAACCATGGGCCCGCTCCACGAACGTCAGTGCCTGCAGCCACTGCTGCGGTGCGTCGGCAATGGCAATCAGCGGCCAGATCTGCGCATCCAGGCCCGACTGCTGCGTCTGCGGTGTTCGGCCATCGGGCAAGGTACCGATCAGGAACCGGCCTTGGCCGGCATCCCAGTGGGCCTCGACGAAGCCGCGGGCGATACGCGCCTGCCGGCCAGCTTCGCTATCGTTGCCCAGCCGGGCCAACGAGGCCCAGGCTGCCGCCAGATCGACGTTATGCTCAGTGGACTTCCAGGTTTGCACCTGCGGGGCAGCGGCGAACCCGTAAATGCCCCCATTGAAGCCTGCCGGTGGCCCCTTGTCGAAGGTGGTGCGCCGGGCCCAGTCGAGCACCTTTCTGCTCGCCTGCAAATAACGCGCTTCACCGCTGTGCCGATAAGCCTCCAGCAACGCCAGCGCTGCCCACGCCTGATTACCGGTCGCACTGCCCACCTGGTACGCATCCTGGCTCCATGCAGCACGCTCATCGCTCCAGTAGCCCGGCAGCCGCACAGGTGCGGCCTGCAGCGGGCCAGCGGCGTAGGCATTGCGCACCCGGCCATCGCGGTACTCAGGGTCGTGATCGATGGCATAGGCCAAAGCGTCGGCAATTTGTCGGGCAGCTGGCGCATTGCCGCAGGCAAACAAGGCGATGCTGGCCAACGCGTTGTCGTAGGTGAATGCCACGCCTTGCAGCACGCCAGGCACGGCAGGCTGACCCGGTTGCTGCGGATAGCTGGCCAGCAGCAACGGCCCTTGGCCTTGAGCCGCCACCGCCTGCCCGATGCCTGCGCAGGTCATGTGCTGCAGGCGGGCCCGAGGCTCCAGGGCCATGGCCTGGTTGCCCAGCACCAACCCGAGCACCCCCGCAAAAAGCACCCAGCCGTTCATCGCGATACCGTCGCGGTCACCCAGTTGCCAGGGTTGCAGGTCAACAGGCGCTCATCGGCCGGCAAGTTGTTGTCGAACGTACCGACCACATAGACCGAGTTCTGCTCGGCATAAGGAAACGGCACACTGTAATTGCTGCTTTGTACATCGGTCGGGCTGGACAGCAACTGCACGACTTTGGCTTTCAGCGGTTGCGCGACACCGCGGATCGATACTTGCAGTTCGCTATCCCGGTCGATCCGGCTGGCCATTCGCTCCGGGAATACCGCAATAACATAACTTTGACTGCAATTGGTAGCGCGCAATAGCGTTGCGCCCGCCCGTACTTGCGTGCCTTGCGGGGCGATCAACTCCTGCACGGTGCCGGATGCATACGCCACCACATTATAAGCCGCCATCATCTGCACCCGGTTTTGCTCACTTTCTATCAACTGGTCGAGGTGGGAAAGTTCTTCTTCGAGGGTTACCCGGTTGCGTTCCAGATTATCCAGGCTAAGTTTCAGCGTGGTCATCTGCGACTTGAGGTCGAACATGCGCAATTGCTCGGGGTCCAGGTACACCTGGTCCTTGGCCGCATTAAGATCACCATCGTTGATGTGTACCCGCGAGCGAATGGTCTCGGCATCGGCCTGCAATGAGGCCAGTTGCGCCCGGGAACTGGCCACGACGGCCTCGCTCACCGCGCCCTGGCGAAACAGCTCAAGGTTACGTGCCAGTGTTTCCCGGGCATCGGCCAGGCGTGCGCCAGCCGCCCCGCTCTCAGCCTTCAGGGCCTTCTGCGCGTAGCGCTTGCGCACCTCATAGGCATCCTGGTACTGCTGGCTGGTGATCTCCAGTGCGTTGTAGTACTTGCGGTCGTGTTCGGCCTGGCTGGCCATGGCCGCCAATTGCTGCTGCAAGGTGAGCCGGCGTGTCTGCAAGCCCAGCAGCGTTTCCTGTTCCGCCCGGGGGTTCTCGATGGTTGCGATATCCTGGCCCGTGGTGAACGTGGTGCCTGGCTGAATATTCAAGGTCCGCACCACGCCATCGATGGGCGTGGTCAGCAGAATGACCGGTGCATTGAGAATGGCCCGGGTTGCCGATGACGACAATAACGGCATGAACAATGTCGAAAACAGCAACCAGCCCATGAAAGCCAATACACCGTACCCGGCGATCCGGGGCAATAACGAAAGTCGACTAGCATGCACGATGATATCTCCCACACACGCGGCGGATGAAAATCAATAGGCAAGTGCTCGCCCTTGCACAGACCGAGGACAAAACGGCCCGCAAGCGCAGAGGTACAAGTGGGTAAGGCGTAGGTCTTGAAGTTATAAAGCAGAAGAAAAACGCAGCACGTTTTTTATAGTTGGCGTGAGCACGAGAGGGGGCAGGAAATGGCTCACTGAGTTTGAATCTAAGCCCAAAAATTTATGCTGTCAAACTTCCAGCAACGCTCAAATAATGGCGTTCTTTTATTGACGCCGGTGCCACCTGTAGCGCCATCACCTGAAGGCGCTACAGGCAGTGCGAGCCTCAGTTTTTCTCAGCCCGCTCACGCAGCTGTTTGAGGGTATTGAACGGCGAATCCACCACGAACTTGTTGGCGACCATCGCCGGCACGCTGCCACCCGGCTCGGTATGCACCTGGTAGGTCACTTCGGTGGTGTCGCCCTTGGGCACCAGCTTCCAGAACCCTTCGACTTTAGCCACCCGCACGAAGCCCTTCTCTTCCGGCAGGTAGGTCGGCTCTTCTTTCAGGTTGCGGGTGACGCTGCCATCAGCCTCCTTGACAGTGGTGATATGCAGCACCGAATCGCGCGGCGTCACCGGCCATGGCGTATTGAACTGGGTGTAGGTCCAGCTCTGGTTACCTTCATGCTTGAGCAGCTTCTGCGATTTGCATTCGTGGATCCATGCACATGCCCCGGCCGCGTCTTCCTGCAGCGCCTCGACCTTGGCCAGCGGCGCCTTGATCACGGTCACCCCGCGATAGGCCTTGTACTTGGAACCAGGGACTTCGCTGAGGGACACCTTGATGCCCTCCTCGTCCTTGGCCACTTGCCAGTTTTCGGCCCAGGCCGCCGGCGAAAGCAGAACACCCACGCCACACAGCAGTGCAATACGCTTGAACGATCTCATCATGTTTATCCTTGTTGTCGAAGATCCAGCCTTTCACGCCGCCGTCATCTGCTCCCACCAGCCAAGAATCCTGATCGCTTCGTCACGGTCACTGCCACACACCTCGACATCTGCCTTGAACCCGCCACACACTGCTGGCCGCTCAGGCTTGCCGAACAGGTCGCAGAGGTTGGCCGCCGTCAGGTGCAGGCAGCGCTCGCCAGCTGGCTTGCCATTGGGCATGCGCGGCATGGCAGAGGTGATGGACGGGGCAATGCAGCAGGCACCGCAGCCCTCACGGCAGTTCATGGCGATTCACCAAACTCAGGACTCCCTGAAACAAGTAACGGGACGAACGCCCCTGGATAGTACCCGCCCAAACAGGTGTTTGAAATTGCTGGCACGATGAAAAATGACATGACCCGGCAGTCAGTTTGCCCCTTACTGCCGGAACTCGAAATCGATGGCCGCACCTTCCACTTCACGGCGGCTGTCATTGCGCAGTTGCAGCTGCATTTCATTGTTGATCAAGCGGCCATTGAGCTGGAACGGGCTGTCGTCGGCTTCCGGCTTGTCCCGGAACATAGGGGGCAGCAGCGGTTTGCGGCGCTGGATCGGCGAAGGTGTCCCTACGTCTGGCTCAAGGTTGTCGACCAGGTCGGTGGGCAGGCTCAAGTCCAACTTTGCTTTGGGCAAAGGCTTGGCAACTGCCTTGCTCCGCGGTTTTGCTTTCTTGGCAGGGGCTTTGCGGACTACGGGCTTCTGTGCAGGCTTGGCGGCGTTTTTTGTCTGTGCCTGCTGGGCCTGCGCCGGCTGCGCAGCGAAAGCCAGGCCCGCGGCGGTGCAGCACGGGGCCGCAAGGCACAGAATCAGAACAAAACGACGTAATGCATTCATGGCAAATGGACAGACCCGCTGTAAAGGCTCGTATGCTCCCTGTTCCGCGGGCTGCTGGCAACCCTCACAAAAGTGTGAGCGCAGGCTCGCGGCACAGCTGCTGTGCCAGCAAGCCCAAGGTCATGACCGCCCGCTCTGCCTCCTTGTTCCACGGAATACCGCAGTTGAGGCGGATGCAGTGGTTGAACTGTTCCGTGTTACTGAATATCAACCCCGGGGCAATACTGATGCCCTGCTCCAACGCACGTACATGCAGCTCTTGCGTGTTCACCCGCCCAGGCAGGCTTACCCAGAGGATGAACCCCCCGGTAGGCCGGGTCATCTGGGTACCTTCGGGGAAGTGCTGCTGCACCGCCAGCTGGTAGGCACTGAGGTTCTTGCGGTACTCCTGGCGGATATAGCGCAGCTGCCGGTCGTAGCCGCCATTTTCCAGGTACGCTGCCACGCCCATCTGGGTCACGCTGCAGGCTGAATGGGTGGTGAAAGTTTGCAGGCGCTGTATCTCGTCCTGGTAACGCCCGGCGATCATCCAGCCAACCCTCACCCCGGGAGACAAGGTTTTGGAGAAGCTCGAACAGTAGATCACCCGGTCCAGCCGATCGAAGGCTTTCAGTGCCTTGCTCTTGCCCTGCTCGAACATCAATTCGCCATAGATGTCGTCCTCGATGATCTGGATATCGAAGTCCGACGCCAGGCGCAGCAGCTGCTTTTGCCGCTCTTCCGGCACCGTACCGCCCAGCGGATTGCTCAGCCGCGCAGTCAACACCAAGGCCTTGATCGACCACTGGTTTGCCGCCAGTTGCAAGGCTTCGAGGCTGATCCCCGTGGACGGGTCGCTGGGGATCTCGATCACTTTCAAACCC
Source organism: Pseudomonas sp. UBA6699 (assembly GCF_002454615.1). Lineage (NCBI taxonomy): Bacteria > Pseudomonadati > Pseudomonadota > Gammaproteobacteria > Pseudomonadales > Pseudomonadaceae > Pseudomonas > Pseudomonas sp. UBA6699. The sequence goes on along the minus strand of NZ_DKJF01000063.1, from coordinate 30,956 downwards.
AGCAGGTCCGCCAGTTGCAGCAAACCATAATAGGTCGGCGACTCGGCGGCGATCAGGTCCCCGGGGCGGGTCAGCACCCGTAACGACATCTGCAGGGCATCGACACAGCCGTGGGTCACGATCACCTCACGCGGGTCGACGATCACACCGGCATCGCGCATGCGAATGGCAATTTGCCGGCGCAGCGGCTCGAACCCTGGGCTGAACATGTAGCTGAAGGCGCGCGGGCTGTGGAAGCGTGTCACCTTGGCGATTTGCTGGTGCAGCGCGCGCACGGGCAGATAATCCACATGCGGCACGGCAGCACCGAACGGGAACACACCGTCGCGGCGGGCCTCGGTCAATACCTGCTGGATGATGCTGGCACGTGTGACCAGGCCTGGGCGCTCGACCCTGGCGATATCCGGGGTCGGGGCGGTCAGGGCCGGGGTCTGGTGCACATAGTAGCCGGACTGCGGCCGCGCCCGGATCAGGCCCTGGTCTTCGAGGTTGGCGTAGGCCTGCAGCACCGTGGCATGGCTGACGTTGAGCTGCGCGCTCATCTTGCGTACGGAGGGTACCCGCTCGCCTGGCTGGTAGACGCCGCGACGAATGTCATCGGCCAGTTGCTGGGCGATACGCTGGTAAAGCAGCAGGTTGGTCATGGCGGGATCTCGACGCGCGGACGGGCTCGTTGTTCTTGTGCGACTCACTGACAGTAGAGGATACCGTAACAGTCAAGAAGTGTACCGGGACAGATGGTGGGGCCGCCACTGCATCTTCAGCGCCTGTGAGATCCAGCGCCGCGCGGGCGGCGCGCGATCTGACCGGCGCCGACCGCACCGAGCCGAACACTCACGCTCAACGCGCCGGCGCGAGCCTGCCCTTGTCGTCGGAAAACACAATCTCTACCCGGCGGTTCTGCGCCCTACCCCGCTCCGAGGCATTGGCCTCGATCGGGTACTGGTCGCCGTAGCCTTCGACCTGCAGGCGCTTTTCGTCGACACCAAGGTCCACCAGCATGTCGGCAACGGACTGAGCCCGGTCGTGCGACAGCTTGAGGTTTTCTTCAGGCGTACCCGTGCTGTCGGTATAGCCCTCGATGCGGACCACCCGGTGTGGGTTGAGCTGCAGGAACTGCACCAGCTTGAGCACGGTTCGGCTGGCGGTGTTTTTCAGGTTGGCACTGCCGGTGTCGAACAGCACGTCACCCAAGGTCATTACCAGGCCGCGGTCGGCTTGCTCCGAGGCCAGCGCGGCAATTTGCGCCTCGACCCATTTGCCTTGCTGCTGCACGCTGGCCAGCTTGGCCTCGCGCAAAGCCAGCTGCAAACGCTGGCGCTCCAGGTCCAGCTTGGCCTGGCGCTCCTGGTTCAGCGCCAGCTTGGCATGCTCACCGGCAATCTCGCTGTAACGCTGGCTGAGGTAAGCGTAATGGCGCACATCGGAGCCGGTGCCGATGTAGCTGGACAAGCGCTCGGCGCGCGCCAGCGACTCGCCTGCGCGAATCACGTCACGCGGCGCGCTGCGCAACACGTCGGAATCGTCCTTGACCTTCTGGAAGGCGGCGCTGGCTTGCTCAAGCGCCGCGCTGCTGCGCTGGCTGGCGCAACCCTGCAGGCCTGCCGCCAGGGCCAGCAGTGCCAGTACGGCGAAGGGTGCGTGACGGTTCATGGCTGCACCTCCAGCTGCTTGCGCAGGCGCTGCACCCGCGACTGCAACAACTGCAACTGCTCTTCACTCTTCTGGTTCAGCACCTGGGCCTCGGCAAAACGCGCGTCCAGTTCCGCCTGCTCGGCGCGCATGCGCGCATCGCGGTAGTCTTCGGTCAGCATGTTGGTCCTGGCCCGCGCCAGCTTGTCTTCGGCCAGTTTCAGCGATTCGACCTGGTCGGTTGCACCGACGGCCCTGGCCTGCTCCAGCGCCTGTTCGGAAATACGCATCTGCTCGTTAGGGGCCGGGTCATTGGCGCAGCCCGCCAGGCCAAGCACGGCCAGGGCAAGGATCAGTGGTTGGGTTCTCACGCAATCTTCCTAGTGTTTGGGGGCGTCCGCCGGCACCTGCAACTGCGCTTTCCAGCGCTCGACATTACGCTGCAGTACCGCTTCGGATGCACCGGAGATCGGCAATTCTGTCAGTTTTTTCGCCAATTGCCCACGCAACCAACTGTCATTGCACGCGGAATTGTGCGACAGCGCCAAGTACAAGCCTGGGCGGTCGACCGGCAAACCCCGCGCAATCAGGTCATTGCTCATGCCCAGGCTCTGGGCCATGGCCATACCGGCATAACGGCCGGCCAGCACGTAATCCACTTGGCCGAGCACCAGTTTCTGGAACGCTTGAGTAAGGTTCTGCGCAGGCACCAGCTTCAGTTGCGCCTTGGCGAACGCAGTAAAGGCCGGCGTCAGGCGCGCACGCTCGGACAGACTACCCTGGTAGCGGGCCAGGTCGGCCGGGCCATCGATGGTCAGTTGCGCATCGTGCCGCGTCCACACCAGGTACTCGTTCAGCTGCAACGGGGGGTGGATATAGTCCAGCGCAGTCAGTTGCTCCACCTGCATCGGCGTGTCGATCAGCAGGTCCATACGGCCGCTGCGAACCTCTTGCAGTGCCTGTTCGCGACGCCCGGAACTGAGCACCTCCACCTTCACCCCCAGCTCGCCAGCCACCTGACGCAGCAGGTCGACGTTGGCACCGATCAGGTGCTGCGGGTCTTTCGGGTCCTGCCACGAATAGGGCGGCGCATCAGGGCTGCCGGTTGCTACCAGGCGTTCGCACTTGCCTGCCGCCATGGCCGGTGGCGCAACCAAGACCGCCATGCATGCCAGCACCCTGCCTGCTTTACGCAGCACCATTGCTCACTCCTTGTATTGCGATTGGCCCGTAACCGGCCATAAAAAAACCCGGCCCCTGTAACGGGGCCGGGTTCTTTATAAGTGAAGCAGGCGGATCAGACCAGCTTTTCCAGCTCTGGCACGGCTTCGAACAGGTCCGCGACCAGCCCGTAGTCAGCCACCTGGAAGATCGGCGCTTCTTCGTCCTTGTTGATCGCAACGATCACCTTGGAGTCCTTCATGCCGGCCAGGTGCTGGATCGCACCGGAAATGCCCACGGCGATGTACAGCTGCGGCGCGACGATCTTGCCGGTCTGGCCGACCTGCATGTCGTTGGGCACGAAGCCGGCGTCGACGGCGGCGCGCGAGGCACCCACGGCAGCACCGAGCTTGTCGGCCAGGCTGTACAGGTGGCTGAAGTTGTCACCGTTACCCATGCCACGGCCGCCGGAAACGACGATTTTGGCGGCGGTCAACTCTGGGCGGTCGGACTTGGCCAACTCTTCGCCAACGAACGCCGAGATACCGGCATCGTGCGCGGCACCGACCGCCTCGATGGCAGCCGAACCGCCTTCGGCGGCCACGGCGTCAAAGCCGGTGGTACGCACGGTGATCACCTTGATGGCCGCGCTCGATTGCACGGTGGCAATGGCGTTACCGGCGTAGATCGGGCGCTTGAAGGTGTCGGCGGACTCGACCGAGATGATCTCGGAGATCTGGTCGACGTCCAGCAGCGCAGCAACCCGCGGCAGGACGTTCTTGCCATTGGTGGTGGCCGGGGCCAGCACGTGGCTGTAACCCTTGGCCAGCTCGACGATCAGCGGCGCCACGTTCTCAGGCAGCACGTGGGCATAAGCTGCGTTATCGGCAACCAGGACCTTGGCCACGCCAGCGATCTTGGCAGCGGATTCGGCAACGCCGCCAATGTTCTGGCCAGCGACCAGCACATGCACATCGCCACCGATCTTGGCGGCAGCGGCAACGGTGTTCAGGGTGGCCGGGGCTACGGCACCGTTTTCGTATTCAGCGACAACCAGGATAGTCATTTAGATTACCTTCGCTTCGTTCTTCAGCTTCTCGACAAGTTCGGCCACCGACTTGACCTTGATACCCGCGCTGCGGGCAGCCGGGGCTTCAACTTTCACGGTTTTGTTGGTGGAGGCGAGGGAAACGCCCAGCGCGTCTGGCGCAAGGGTTTCCAGCGGCTTTTTCTTGGCCTTCATGATGTTCGGCAGCGACGCGTAGCGTGGCTCGTTCAGGCGCAGGTCGGTGGTGACGATCGCAGGCAGGTTCAGGGCAACCGTCTGCAGGCCACCGTCGATTTCACGGGTGACATTCAGCTTGTCGCCGGCCACTTCCACCTTTGAGGCGAAGGTGCCCTGGGCGTAGCCGGTCAGCGCAGCCAGCATCTGGCCGGTCTGGTTGTTGTCGCTGTCGATGGCTTGCTTGCCGAGGATGATCAGCTGTGGCTGCTCCTTGTCGACAACGGCCTTGAGCGCCTTGGCCACGGCCAGGGAGTTCAGTTCATCGGCGGCTTCGACCAGGATGGCGCGGTCGGCGCCAAGGGCCAGGGCGGTGCGCAGTTGTTCCTGGGCAGTGGTTGGGCCGACCGAAACGACCACGATCTCGCTGGCAACGCCCTTCTCTTTCAGGCGTACGGCTTCTTCCACGGCGATTTCGCAGAAGGGGTTCATGGACATCTTGACGTTAGCAAGGTCGACGCCGGAGTTGTCCGCTTTGACGCGAACCTTGACGTTGTAGTCGACCACTCGTTTGACAGCTACAAGAACCTTCATGGATTCCTCGTTACTCTCCGGTGAATAGATAGTCGCCTGGGGCAAAGCCCTGCGATGCGCGTGGGTACAAGGGCACCTCTAAAAACGTACCGGGAAGCGGCATCTTCACAGTGACCGAACAGTCTTGTTCGGACCATTGCGACAAATACTCACGGGTCATTTCCTGTCGTGGCGTGTAAACTCCACTACAAACCGGCCTAAGCCCGCAAAACCCTGCTCCACACCTGGTCTTTAGAGGTGTACCTGCGCCCGGCTGCAAGCCTACGGCGAACGTAAAACCGCTCGTATCTTGACCGTAACACCCAATCCGGTCAATACGGCAAATCGGTCACCCTCCAGCCGCACGCCTGTGATTTTACTGGCCTGCGGCAAATTCAAACAAACGTTTGTATTGGACCCGCCAAGTGGTGTAGATATAATGCGCGGCCATGACAAAACGGTGTAGTCCGTCAGTTGCGCAGCTACAGTTTCGCTCCCGTGACGAGCCACTGCGCGCATGCACCCATAAGACCCAGCAACAGCACGAGCCTTGATGAGTAGGAGAGAACCTGTGGAACGCGAATACATGGAATTCGACGTGGTCATCGTCGGCGCCGGCCCGGCGGGCCTGTCCGCCGCCTGCCGCCTGAAGCAGAAGGCCGCCGAAACCGGTAGCGAAATCAGCGTCTGCGTGGTGGAAAAAGGCTCCGAAGTCGGTGCTCACATCCTCTCCGGTGCGGTGTTCGAGCCCCGCGCGCTGAACGAGCTGTTCCCCGACTGGAAGGCACTGGGCGCGCCGCTGAACACCGAAGTGAAGCGCGACGATATCTACGTGCTCAAAGACGCCGGCAGCTCGACCAAAGTGCCCGACCTGTTCGTGCCCAAAACCATGCACAACCAGGGCAACTACATCATTTCGCTGGGCAACCTGTGCCGCTGGCTGGCCCAGCAGGCCGAGAACCTGGGCGTGGAAATCTACCCCGGCTTCGCCGCCCAGGAAGCCTTGTTCGATGAAAACGGCGTGGTCCGCGGCATTGTCACCGGCGACCTGGGTGTCGACCGCGAAGGCAAGCCAAAGGACGGCCTGTACACCCCCGGCATGGAACTGCGCGCCAAGTACACCCTGTTCGCCGAAGGCTGCCGTGGCCATATCGGCAAGCAACTGATCAAGCGCTTCAACCTCGACAGCGAAGCCGACGTGCAGCACTACGGCATCGGCCTGAAGGAAATCTGGGAAATCGACCCGGCCAAGCACGAGCAAGGCCTGGTGGTGCATACCGCTGGCTGGCCGCTGGATGTGATGGCCAAGGACAACACCGGTGGCTCGTTCCTTTACCACCTGGAAAACAACCAGGTGGTGGTCGGCCTGATCGTCGACCTGTCCTATGCCAACCCGTACCTGTCGCCCTTCGACGAATTCCAGCGCCTCAAGCACCACCCGGTGATGAGCCAATACCTCGAAGGTGGCAAGCGCATCAGCTACGGCGCCCGCGCCATCTGCAAGGGCGGCCTGAACTCGCTGCCGAAGATGGTCTTCAACGGCGGCGCGCTGATCGGTTGCGACCTCGGCACCCTGAACTTCTCGAAGATCAAGGGCAGCCATACCGCGATGAAGTCCGGCATGCTGGCCGCCGAAGCAGTGGCTGACGCCCTGGCTGCCGGGCGTGAAGGTGGCGACCTGCTCGACGGCTACGTCAGCGCGTTCAAGGCCAGCTGGCTGTACGAAGAGCTGTTCGCCAGCCGCAACTTCGGCCCGGCACTGCACAAGTTCGGCCCGCTGCTGGGGGGTGCTTTCAACTATGTCGACCAGAACTGGTTCGGCGGCAAGCTGCCGTTTACCCTGCACGACACCAAGCCAGACTACGCCTGCCTCAAGCTGGCGGCCGACTCGCAGAAGATCGACTACCCGAAACCGGACGGCAAGCTCAGCTTCGACAAGCTCAGCTCGGTATTCCTCTCCAGCACCAACCATGAAGAGGAACAACCCTGCCACCTGAAGCTGACCGACCCGAGCATCCCGATCGCCAGCAACCTGCCGCTGTACGACGAGCCCGCCCAGCGTTACTGCCCGGCCGGCGTCTACGAAGTGGTCACCCAGGAAGACGGCAACAAGCGCTTCCAGATCAACGCGCAGAACTGCGTGCACTGCAAGACCTGCGACATCAAGGACCCGGCCCAGAACATCACCTGGGTCACCCCTGAAGGCGCTGGCGGGCCGAACTACCCGAACATGTAAGCCCGCCCTTGCAGCAAGAAAAAGCCCCCTGGCCTCGCGGCCCGGGGGCTTTTTTCGTTCATTTGTCGACGCACATGATCGGCATCGGCTCCGCCGCGAACGCGGAAGGTTGCCGGCGGCCAAAGTAGCGGGCAGTGAGCAGCCCCACCGCGCCCATGACCAGACAGAAGCCAACGCACACCCATGGGCTCCACGGCATCAAGGCTATCAACGCCAGCGGCGTAGTGCTGGCCCACAAGGCGTAGGCCACGTTGTAGGTGAAGGAAATACCCGATACCCGGATCTGCGCCGGGAACAGCCCGACCATGACCGACGGCACCACACCCACCACCCCACAGCAGAGCCCGGCCAACGCATAAGCCAGCCACGTCATGCCCCACTGCCCCACCAGGCTTGCATACAACGTAGCGATGCCCAGCGGCAGCAGCGCGCTATAGATCATCAACGCCCGCCAGGCGCCCAGGCGGTCGACCAGCAGGCCGGCAAGCACACAACCGATGTTGAGAAAGACGATGCCTACGCTGCTCAGCGCGAACGTGTGCGCGGCAGACATGCCGAAGCGCTGCTGCATGACCGTCGGCGTAATCACCACCAGCACCACCACCGCCGAGGTCAGCACGCAGGTCAGTAGCGCAGCCGGAATCAACGCCCCACGATGCGCGCCCAGCACCTGGCGCAACGGGAATTTCACCGGCTGCTCCTTGCGCTCGCGCAGGGCCAGAAATACCGGCGTTTCACTCAGCCAACGGCGCAACCACACCCCGATCACGCCAAACACGCCACCGAGCAGGAACGGGTAACGCCAGGCGTAGTCGAGAATTTCCTCGGCGCTGAAAGCCTGGGCCAACAGTGTCGCGGTCAGTGCCCCCAGCAAATAGCCAAAGGTCAACCCGGCCTGCAGGAAACCCAGGGCATACCCGCGCCGCCCCGGCGGTGCGTGTTCGGCAACGAATGTCCAGGCACTGGGTACCTCGCCGCCGACCGCAGCCCCCTGCAATATGCGCAACGCCAGCAAGATCAGCGGCGCGGCGTAACCAATCTCGGCATAGGTCGGCATTACCCCGATCAGCAGGCACGGCAGCGCCATCATCAAAATGCTCAGGCTGAACACCCGCTTGCGGCCCAGGTGGTCGGCGAAGTGAGCCATGACGATGCCGCCCAGCGGCCGCGCCAGGTAACCGGTGACGAAAATCCCGAAGCTTTGCAGCAGGCGCAACCACTCCGGCATTTCCGGCGGGAAGAACAGCTGGCTCAGGGTCAGCGCGAAGAACACGAAAATGATGAAATCGTAGATTTCCAGCGCGCCGCCCAGCGCCGCCAGGCCCAGGGTCCGGTGATCGCCGCGGCTGAACCGGGGCGGGCGAGCGGTATCGATGGCAGTCATGGCAGGGTCCGCAGATCGGCAAAGGGCAAGAGCATAACAAATGCCTGCCCCGTTGCCCTGCGCTATGCGCCGTCAGCGGTTGAACACCGTGTGCGCAAAATTGGCCCGCAGCCGTGGCCTGGCTCTGTTGCCGGCCAGGGTATCCGGCAGCGGCAACTGGCCGACCAGCACCGGGGTGTCGATGATCGCCATGAATGTTTCCAGTGCCTCGATATCGGGGGCCTGGGGCAGGCTCAAGCTTACCGCCTGGCGCTCGGCCGGCGGCACTGCGGGCACTTTCAACTGGCTGGAGTGGTAGAGCAGCGCGTGCTGGATCTGCGTGCTGACGCGACAGAACCGCGCCAGGTCGACCCCAGCGTGGCTGGCCAGCTCGATATTGCCCAGCAACAGGTTGAAGGGCTGCAAGGCGCACTGCACCAGGCGCTGCAGCTCTTCAAAGCTCTCCACCGGGGCAATCCGGTAATAGCCCAGGCCGTTGAGCAACCGCTCCAACTGCAAGCGCTGGCACGGGTGGGCGTCGGCGATGAGGATGCGCAGGGTCTTGTTTGCCATGGTCGGACCTGGGCAGTAGGTAATGGGAGCGTTCCACGACCATACTGCGCCGCTAACGGCTATTGCCAGGGCCCTGCCTGGCAGTGGTCTTCTTTGAGAGAAGTCGGGAAAACCGCATAAATCAAGTGACTGGCTGACAGAATTTGCATTTTCCTTGAGCCCGGCAATCAGCACTCCCACTCGCGCATGCGCACCCGGCAATGCTTCATGGCGTTGACGATGTGCTTTTCCACCAGGCTGCGCGAGATGCCCAGGTGCTCGGCGATTTGCTGATGAGACAAGCCTTCGAGCTTGCGCAGCAGGAAGCACTCGCGGCAGACCTTGCTCAACTCATCCAGCGCACGTTGCATCAGCGCCAGGCGCTGGTCGTGCTGCATGTCGTGCGCCGGCGCCGGGGTATGCCAACGCTCGTCGCTGTCTAGCACCTCCAGCGGCTCCGCCTGGCGCACCCGGTGGCGGCGGTGGCGGTCGACCACCAGGTTGAGCGCGGTACGATAGAGGAAGGCACGCGGGTGCTCGATGCGCTCGGCGTGGGTGCGTTCCAGCACCCGCAGATAAGCATCGTGCGCCACGTCCTCGGCGGCCTGACGATTACCCAGGCGCGCGGAAAGGAAACCCACCAGTTCGCGATAGTAATGTTCCACGACGTTACCTGAGACCGCCCTGCCAGTTTTTGCCGGAACCCCTCCAGACACCAACGCGGGACCGAGTGATATCAAGTTGCGATCTTACAAATTATAATTATTCTCAGCAACAAAGGCTCCTGCCCGAGACAAAGGCTAAATCCGCCCGGCTGACCTTCGTCTATCTGGGACCTCAGTGCGCGCCGCAATCGGGCTGCGCGTGGCCATCACTCCTGGCTGGAAGCCTGCATGACACGTTCAACCAACACCCGCCGTCGCGCCCTGCTCGTAGTCCTGGGCCTGCTGGGCCTGGGCAGCCTGGTGGCCTGGAAAGCCCTGCCCTTCGGGGCTCAGCCAGTCAGCACGGTCGCGGTCACCCGTGCCGATATCGAAAGCAGCGTCACAGCACTGGGTACCCTGCAACCACGGCGTTATGTGGATGTTGGCGCACAGGCGTCCGGGCAGATCCACAAGCTGCACGTCGAGGTCGGCGACACTGTGCGCAAAGGTCAGCTGCTGGTCGAGATCGACCCCTCCACCCAGCAGGCCCGGCTGGATGCCGGGCGCTATTCGATCGACAACCTCAAGGCTCAGCTGGCAGAGCAGCGCGCGCAGTACCAACTGGCCCAGCAACAGCTCAAGCGCCAGCGCGACCTGGCCGCCGCCGGCGCCACCCGTGACGAAGACGTGCAAACGGCTGACGCCCAGCTGAAGGTCACCCAGGCCCGCATCGACATGTTTCAGGCGCAAATCCGCCAGGCCCAGGCCAACCTGCGCAGCGATGAAGCCGAGCTGGGCTACACCCGAATCTACGCACCGATGAACGGCACGGTGGTGGCAGTCGATGCCCGCGAAGGGCAAACCCTCAATGCCCAGCAACAAACCCCGTTGATCCTGCGCATAGCCAAGCTCTCGCCAATGACCGTGTGGGCGCAGGTGTCCGAAGCCGACATCGGCAAGGTCAAGCCCGGCATGACCGCCTACTTCACCACCCTGGCCGGCGGCAAGCGCCGCTGGACCAGCACCGTGCGGCAGATCCTGCCGATCCCGCCCAAGCCGCTGGACCAGGCCAGCCAGGGCGGTGGCAGCCCCGCCAGTGCCATCGCCGGCACCACCGGCGCCCAAGTGGTGCAATACACCGTGCTGCTCGATGTGGAAAACCCGGATGGCGCCCTGATGGCCGAGATGACCACCCAGGTGTTCTTCGTCGCCGGCCAGGCCAGCCAAGTGCTCACGGCGCCACTGGCAGCCCTGGATGGTGCCGGCGACGAAGGCGTGCGCCTGGCCCAGGTGGTCACCCGCGACGGCAAGATCGAACAGCGCAAGGTGCGCACCGGCCTGAGCGATCGCTTGCGCGTGCAGATACTCGACGGCCTTGCCGAAGGCGAGCAACTGGTCATCGGCGCCCCAGCCGCCAGCGGAGGTTGAATGACAGCGCCCTTGATCGAACTCACTGACATCCGCAAGCACTACGGCGGCATCGACTCGCCGAAGGTGGAAGTGCTACGCGGCATCAGCCTGAGCATCCACCCCGGCGAGTTCGTCGCCATCGTCGGTGCCTCCGGCTCGGGCAAGTCGACCCTGATGAACATACTTGGCTGCCTCGATCGCCCTACCACCGGCAGCTTCCGCTTCGCCGGCAAGGATGTTGCCGAGCTGGACAGTGACGAACTGGCCTGGCTGCGGCGCGAAGCCTTCGGCTTCGTATTCCAGGGCTACCACCTGATCCCCTCCGGCTCGGCCCAGGAAAACGTCGAGATGCCGGCCATCTATGCCGGCACCCCGGCCGCCGAGCGCCATGCCCGCGCTTCGGCCCTGCTCGAACGCCTCGGCCTGGCCAGCCGCACGGGCAACCGCCCGCACCAGTTGTCTGGCGGCCAGCAGCAGCGGGTATCGATCGCCCGCGCCTTGATGAACGGCGGCCACATCATCCTCGCCGACGAACCCACCGGTGCCCTGGACAGCCACAGCGGCGCCGAAGTCATGGCCCTGCTAGACGAACTGGCCAGCCAGGGCCATGTGATCATCCTCATCACCCACGACCGTGAAGTGGCGGCCCGGGCGCGACGGGTGATCGAAATTCGCGACGGCCTGGTGATCAGCGACTCGGCGGCCGACCGGCCCCTCCACGCGGCGCACCCAGGCCTGCAGGCCGACGACCTGCGCCAGCGCCTGGACCGCGGCGCCACCTTGCGCGGGGCCTGGAAGGGCGAGTTGCTCGAGGCCCTGCAAGCGGCCTGGCGGGTCATGTGGATCAACCGCTTCCGCACCGCCCTGACCCTGCTCGGCATCGTCATCGGCGTGGCCTCGGTGGTAGTGATGCTGGCTGTCGGCGAAGGCAGCAAGCGCCAGGTCATGGCCCAGATGGCGGCGTTCGGCTCGAACATCCTCTACCTCAGTGGCCGCCACGCCACGCTGCGCGAACCGGCCGGCATCGTCACGCTGGACGATGTCGCCGCCATCGCCCAGTTACCGCAGGTCCAACGCATCATGCCGGTGATCGGCGACCAGTTGACCGTGCGCCACGGCAACAACAACCAGCAGTTCTATGTCGGCGGCAATAACACCCAGTTTTCCGAGATCCTCAACTGGCCAGTGGTCGAAGGCAACTTCTTCACCGAAGCTGACGAACGGGCTGCCGCCGCCGTGGCCGTAATCGGCCAGAAGGTACGGGACAAGCTCATGGAGCCTGGCAGCGATCCGCTGGGCCAGTACCTGCTGATCGGCAACGTGCCCTTCCAGGTGGTCGGCCTGCTCGCCGGCAAAGGTGCCAGCTCCGGCGACCAGGACAGCGACGAGCGCATTGTGGTGCCCTACTCCGCCGCGTCCGTACGCCTGTTCGGCAAGCAAGACCCGGAATACGTGATCATCGCCGCAGCCGATTCGAGCCGGGTGAGCGAAACCGAGCGGGCAATCGCCCACCTGATGCGCCAGCGCCACCAGGACAAGCAGGACTTCGAACTGACCAACGACGCCGCGCTGATCCAGGCCGAGGCGCGCACGCAGAACAGCCTGTCGCTGATGCTCGGTGCCATCGCCGCCATTTCCCTGCTGGTCGGCGGTATCGGCGTGATGAACATCATGCTCATGACCGTGCGCGAACGTACCCGCGAGATTGGTATCCGCATGGCCACCGGCGCCCGCCAGCGCGATATCCTGCGTCAGTTCCTCAGCGAGGCGGTGATGCTCTCGATGGTCGGCGGGGTGACGGGTATCGTGCTGGCACTGTGCATCGGTGGCGGCCTGATGCTCGCCGACATCGCCGTGGCATTCGCCCTGCCCGCCATTCTCGGCGCCTTCACCTGCGCCGTCATCACCGGCGTGGTGTTCGGTTTCATGCCGGCCCGCAAGGCTGCGCGCCTTGATCCGGTCAAAGCCCTTACCAGCGTATAGCCCATGACATTGCCAAGCCGCATCAGCCTGTTGACCCTCAGCCTGGCCCTGGCCGCCTGCAGCACACCGCCCGCCCCCGAGGCCGGCATTACCGAGCCGCCAACCTGGCAATCCCGAGCCGACGCCTCCAGCCAGGCCCTGCCGGATGCTCACTGGTGGCAAGCCTTCTCCAGCGGCGAACTGGACCGCCTGGTCGAACGCGCCCGGCACAACAGCCACGACCTGGCCGCCGCCGCGGCACGGGTGCGCCAGGCCCAGGCGCAGGCTGTGATCGCCGGCGCTGCGCGGCTGCCGGAGCTGACGCTCGGAGTGGACGGCAGCCGCCAGCGCCTGTTGCGCGGCGACGGCAACGACCAACTCGACGCCAGCAGCAGCGAGCGCACCAGCACCTCATTCGGCACGCGCTTGAGCGCCAGCTACGAGGTCGATTTCTGGGGCGGCATCCGCGCCGCCCGCGACAGCGCCCTGCATGGCCTGGACGCCAGCCGCTTCGATCGCCAGACGGTGGAGCTGACGCTGACCAGCGCCGTCGCCGATAGCTACCTGCAGGGCCTGGCGCTGCAGGAGCAGCTGCGCATCGCCCGGCTGAACCTCAAAAACGCCCGGGACGTGCTGGGCCTGGTCGAGGCGCGCCAGCGCTCTGGCTCGACCACGCGACTGGAGCTGGCGCAGCAACGCAGCCTGGTGGCGGCCCAGGAGCGCCAGGTACCCCTGCTGGAGCAGCAATGGCAGAACAACCGGATAACCCTTGCCACCTTGCTCGGTGATCCGGTGCAGGCATTACCGAACACCAACGAATCGATCGCTACCCTGCGCTGGCCGGCGATCGGCAGCGGGGTGCCCAGCGACCTGCTCGGCCGACGCCCCGACATTGCCGCCGCCGAGGCCCGGCTGGCCGCCGCCAGCGCCAACGTACAAGTGGCCAGGGCCGCCATGCTGCCCAAGCTGACCCTGGGAGCAGACCTGGGTAGCGGGGCACGGACCTTCGCCGATATCCTCGGCAGCCCCTTCTATACCCTCACTGCCGGCATTGCCACACCCATCTTCAACAACGGCCGCCTGCGCGCCAAGCGCGAACTGGCCAGTGCCGAACAGGAAGAGCTGCTGCACGATTACCGCGCCGCAATCCTGGCAGGTTTCGCCGACGTGGAAAAAGCGCTGAATGCGATCCATGGCGTAGACCGCCAGCGGCAATGGCAGGACCAGGAGGTACAGGAAGCACGCACCGCCTTCGCCCTGGCACAACAGCGCTACAGCGCCGGCGCCGAAACGCTGCTGACGGTGCTGGAAACCCAGCGCACGCTGTATGTTGCCCAGGACCAGCAGGCGCAGCTGCACCTGGCTCGGCTGCAGGGCAGCGTGGCGTTGTACAAGGCTCTGGGAGGTGGCTGGCAGGTCGAGCGCTGATGCATTCCCTGTGGGGCGCGGTGTCAGCGCTTCGCCAGTTTCAGGTTGCGTGCGTACCAGGGCCGCTGCGGCACCTTCGGCCGCAAGCTGGCAAACAGGTCGTCATCGGCGAAGATGATACGCAGCGCCAGCTTCATGGTCTCTGGGTCCATCTCCACACTGCGCCCCGGCCGCAGCCCCGGCACAGTCGAACAGCCATGGGTATCCGGCCCCAGCCATGGGTCGGATACCTCTACCCAGCGCCCAGGCGCGAACCACGGCACACCGTTGACCTCGGCGCGCCGCACCTGGCCGGGATGCACACGCTCGTGGGCGCGGAACCAGTCCTCGATGCGGTCATCGATCCAGCCATGGAAGTGCCAGAACACCGGGTTTACATGGGATGAAAACGGGTCGCCAAGGAAGTCGTTTTCCGCCTCGAACCAGCGTCCGGCAAAGTCCTCCGGCTGGCGCGCGAACGGCACCGGCAAGCCGCTGGACGGGTCGCGCGGCACCGAGGCCCAGCGCATGTGCAACCAATCGTGCAGGCCCAGTTCCATCTCCGAACCGAACTGCGCAAGGGTGAGCGTACTCAGGTAATGCGGGTCGCTGTACCTCGACTCCCAGACCTGGAAGTTACCGTGGAAAGTATCCGGCGTCTTGATATCGCGCACCCACTGGGTATACGCCGCATCGTCCGCAGCCAGCCAGGTGGGTGGCAAGGCCGTACCGTCATGGTTGTCGAAATAGTTGGCAAAGCCGACCCGGTCGCGTTCGAGCTCTGGCTGCGGCAGCGGGAACCGCGCCCACGACGGCAGGTCCTGAATGACCCGGGCAGCACGCAGCATGTGCCGGTGCATGAAGAAAAAGTCCTCGCCCGAGCCATTGCGATCCTTGTGCCGGCCACGGGCGTCACGCTCACGGTCGCGCGGCCCGGGCTGCCAGCCCAAGCCGCGCAGGGCCGCCTGCTTGTCCTTGTCGAGGTTGTGCCACTTGTCACGCGAGGCATGCCACAATTGGTGGAACAGGCGGTGCTCCGGCGCAATCAGCCAGGCCAGCAAGGCCGGGGACAGAGGCGTGCGCTCGCGAGCCTCGGGGAAACTGCGCTTGAGCGCGACAAAAGTGTTGTCCTGCACGGGTAGGGTCAACGAACGCCCCAGCGCAGCGATGCGCCCGTTCAGGGTGGCCTGCCCGGCATTGCCGAACTCACCCCAGACTTCGTCGAGTACCACCGTGCATTGGTAGTCAGCCTGCCCTTCCCCCGGCGCGGTAGAAAACAGCCGCCAACGCAAGGTCCTGTTCGCATCGGTCAGCAGGTCACCGACTACCCGATAACGCGGCGCCTCGGCACCCCGCAGGCGCTCGGGCGTGTCCAGGTAACCACGCAGGCCGCGGCCACTTGGGGCAACATCGAGAAACATTTCCAGCTCACCCTCAGGCAGGCCGGGCAGCCCGGCATCTTTCCCTTGCAGTGTAAAACGCCAGATCCCGCGCAAGGTGTCGCCCAATTGCTGCAGCGCCGCATCGGCCAGTTCCACCACCGCCTCACCGGGGGTTTCCGGAAACTGCTCGTCGAACCGCTGGCGCTGCACATGCTGCGCATACATCGCGCCGGGCACCGCCACGCCTGCCAATGCCACACCGGCGATGAACCCGCGTCGAGAAATCGTCATTGCAACTACCTGAGCATTCATTGCGGCCGTGGAGCACGGCCCGTCCAAGGCTAAAACGTTGCATCTTCGGCGAAATTTAATGCCAGGCCTGGCTCGGCCTGGTTCGAAGCCGGCGATAAATTTGCCCGGCGGTCGCTCGTTCACCTGATACCCAAGCCCTGCCCAAGCAGCACGTTGTGCGTCGGCAGGCCGCCCCGATCAACCGTGCAACGAGATGGCAATGACCAAGACCCGTTCCCGCAAGGCCCTTTACATTGGCCTACCCCTGGCCCTGGTGGCCGCCCTGGGGGGTGTCGCCGGCTATTTCTTCTGGCAACAGCAGCACGCCGGCTATCCCCTGAAAATCGTGCAACAGGCCAACGACCTGCACGAGCACATGCTGTCGTTCGACAGCCATGTCACCGTGCCCCTCGAACTGGGCAGCGCCGGCCAGGAAATCGACAAGGACGGCCCGGGCCAGTTCGACCTGGTCAAGGCCAACCGGGGCCGCCTGTCCGGTGCGGCGCTGACCATCTTCGGCTGGCCGGAAATCTGGAACGGCCCAAACGCCCCGCACCGCCCTACCCCCGGTTTCGTCGATGCCGCCCGGCAGGAACAGGAAGCCCGCTACAAGATCATCAGCGGGATGGTCCGTGACTTCCCCAACCAGGTCGGCATCGCCTACACGCCCGACGACTTCCGCCGGCTCAATGGCGAAGGCAAGTTCGCCATCTTCATCAGCATGCTCAACGCCTACCCACTGGGCCACGACCTGTCGCAGCTGGACTTGTGGGCTGCGCGCGGCGTGCGCATGTTCGGCTTCAGCTACACGGGCAACAACGACTGGGCCGACTCCTCGCGCCCACTGCCGTTCTTCAACGACACCGCCGACGCCCTCGGTGGCCTGTCGCCGCTGGGTGAGCAGGCGGTCAAGCGCCTCAACGATCTGGGCGTGATCATCGACGTATCGCAGATGTCCACCCTGGCACTTGAAGATGTCGCCCGCCTTAGCCGCGCGCCCATGGTGGCCTCGCACTCCGCGCCCCGGGCGCTGGTAGACATCCCGCGCAACCTCTCCGACAAGGAGATGCAGTTGATCAAGGACAGCGGCGGTGTCATCCAGGTGGTCGGCTTCGGCCAATACCTCAAGCCCCTGAGCAAGCCGGTGATTGAAAAACTCGACGCCCTGCGCGCGCGCTTCGACCTGCAACCCCTGCAGGGCCTGGCCAACGCGCTGATGCCGGGCGATGCGGTGATCGCCATCTGGCCCGAAGCGCGTTTCGGCGAATACGCCAGCGCGCTGTACAGCACGCTGGAAGAAGAGCCCAAGGCTACCCTCGCGCAGTACGTCGACGCCATCGACTATACGGTGAAGAAAGTCGGCATCGACCATGTCGGCATCAGCTCTGACTTCAACGATGGCGGCGGCCTGGACGGCTGGAATGACGTCAGCGAAATCCGCAACGTCACCGCCGAACTGCTGACCCGAGGCTACAGCGAAACGGACATCGCGAAGCTCTGGGCAGGCAACTTCCTGCGCGTCTGGGAACAGGTGCAGAAAGCTGCCCGCCCCGTCGCCAATCGCTGAACAAGGCCGACACACATGAGTAACCGCCGCACTTTCCTCAAACAGGCCGGGCTGCTGGCTGCAAGCCTGCCACTGTTACCCCAGGCCCTGGCCCAGCCCGCCAAGCCGTTGGCCGGCCCCGACAAGTGGCGCAACCTGCGCGAGCTGTTTCCACTCGACCCGCAGATTGCGCATTTCGCCAACTTCCTGGTCACCGCCCATCCGCGCCCGGTACAGGAAGCCATCGACCGCCACCGCGCCGACCTGGATCGCAACCCAGCTGCGCTGATGGATTGGGAAAGCCAGTACGAATGGCAGCGCGAAGATGAAGTACGCGAGTGGGCCGCGCGCTACCTGGAGGTCGGCCCGCGCCAGATCGCCCTGACCGGCAGCACCACCGAAGGCCTGGCGATGATCTATGGCGGCCTCAAAGTCGGCGCCGGGCAGGAGGTGCTGATTACCGAGCACGAACACTATTGCGCGCAGAAGGCGCTGGAGTTCCGCAACCAGCGCCAGGGCACCGCGGTGCGCCAGATCCGCCTGTTCGACGACCCATGGACGGTCTCCACCGACCAGGTACTGAGCACCCTCGACAAGGCCATCAAGCCCAACACCCGGGTGCTGGGCATGACCTGGGTGCACTCTGGCAGCGGCGTCAAGCTGCCGGTGGGCGAGATCGGTGAACTGGTGCGCCGGCACAACCGCGAGCGCAGCGAAGCCGAGCGCATCCTGTACGTGGTCGACGGTGTGCATGGCTTCGGCGTGGAGAACGCCCGCTTCGCCGACTTCAACTGCGACTACTTCATCGCCGGTACGCACAAGTGGATGTTCGGCCCGCGCGGCACCGGGATCATCTGCGCTGCCTCCACCGGCATGCAGCACCTGGTGCCCAGCGTCGCCACCTTCTCCCGCGATGAGGACTTCGCCACCATCATGACCCCGGGCGGCTACCACGCCTTCGAGCACCGCTGGGCCACAAGCGAGGCCTTCAAGCTGCACCTGCAACTGGGCAAGGCCGAGGTGCAGCAGCGCATACACCAGCTCAACAGCCTGCTCAAACAGCGCCTGCTCGAGCACCGCCAGATCCAGCTGGTGACCCCGCGCAGCGAACAGTTCTCCGCCGGTTTCACCTTCTTGCGCATCAAGGACCGTGACGCCGACGCCGTGGCCGCGCACCTCACCACCAACAAGGTGATGTGCGACGCCGTAGACCGCGACGTCGGCCCGGTGATCCGCCTGGCCCCAAGCCTGCTCAACGACGAGCAGCAGATAGACCGGGTCATGTCCCTCATTACCCAGCAACTTTGAACAAGGCATCTTCCATGAGCGCACCCCTGCAACGCCTCACCCTGGCCGCCGTGCTGGCCGCCTGCAGCCTGCCGGCCCTGGCCGCGCAGCCGTCGGACAAGCCCGGCACAGTGTTCCGCGACTGCGACAAGGCCTGCCCGGAAATGGTCGTGCTGCCCGCCGGTACCTTTACCATGGGCACCCCGCCCGACGAGATGGGCCGCCAGGACGACGAAGGTCCGCAGCACCCGGTCACCTTCGCCAAGCCGTTCGCCATCAGCCGCTTCCAGATCACTGCCGCTGAATGGGCCGCCTACCAGAAGGCCACCGGCATCGTCATCGCCGACGGCGACGATCGCCCCGGGCGGCGCTGCACCAATAGCAAGCCCAGCTACCAGCAAGGCCCTCGCCAGCCGGCGGTGTGCATGAGCTACCAAGACATCGAGCACTATGTGGCCTGGCTGTCGAAGAAAACCGGCAAGCACTACGCCATGGTCAGCGAAGCGCAGCGCGAATACGCCGCACGCGGCGGCAGTACCGGCATGTTCCCGTTCGAGCCGGACGCCAATCTCGAGATCAGCAAGAACGCCAACGTCTACGGCCCCAAGGACGGCTTCAGCTACAGCTCACCGGTGGGCAGTTTCCCGGCCAATGCCTTCGGTGTGTACGACATGCACGGCAACGTCTACGAGTGGGTCGCCGACTGTTACCACGACAGCTATGTCGGCGCGCCGGCCGACGGCAGCGCCTGGAAGGAAGCCGGCTGCCGGCAGATCTCGATCCGCGGCAACGACTGGGGCGAGGCACCGATCTTCTCGCGCTCGGGCAACCGCAACACCACCGTGCGCGACGACCGTGGCGACTGGATCGGATTCCGCGTGGCCCGCGAGCTGTAAAGCGCCAGGCGGCGGTAAATTCTCCGCCAGCAGGCTCGTTCCTATCGGTGTACTTGCGCAGGACACGGGGCGCCCTTCAGCGGCGCCCCCACTCGACCATCCAAGGAACCGCAACCATGAGCCAGACCTCTTCCCCCGAAAAAATCCACGACCTGATCGGCGTCGGCTTCGGCCCTTCCAACCTGGCCCTGGCCATCGCCCTGGAAGAGCTCGCCGAGACCAACGGCCATGCTCTCGACGCCCTGTTCATCGACAAGCAGACCGACTACCGCTGGCACGGCAACACCCTGGCCACCCAGAGTGAGTTGCAGATCTCCTTCCTCAAGGACCTGGTTTCGCTGCGCAACCCTACCAGCCCCTACAGCTTCGTGAACTACCTGCACCAGAAGCAGCGCCTGGCCGATTTCATCAACCTGGGCACCTTTTACCCCTGCCGCCTGGAGTACAACGACTACCTGCGCTGGGCCGCCGAGCACTTTGCCACCCAGGCGGTGTACGGCGAGGAAGTGCTGCGCATCGAACCTGAGCTGCGCGAGGGCAAGGTCGACCACCTGCGCATCGTCTCCCGCGACCCGCAGGGCCGTGAAACCCAACGCCGTGCCCGCTCGGTGGTGGTCGGCAGCGGCGGCACGCCGAAGATCCCCGACGCCTTCCGCGCCTTCAGGAACGACCCGCGGGTATTCCACCACTCCCAGTACCTGAGCGCACTGCAGCAGCTGCCTTGCAACGAAGGCAAGCCGATGCGCATCGCCGTGGTCGGCTCCGGGCAGAGCGCCGCCGAGGCCTTCATCGATCTCAATGACAGCTATCCATCGGTCAAGGTCGACATGATCCTGCGCGCCTCGGCTCTCAAGCCGGCCGACGACAGCCCGTTCGTCAACGAGATCTTCGCCCCCGAGTACACCGACCTGGTGTTCAACCAGCCCCACGCCGAGCGCGAGAAGCTGGTCAGCGAATACCACAACACCAACTACTCGGTAGTCGACGTTGACCTGCTCGAGCGCATCTACGGCATCCTTTACCGCCAGAAGGTCGCGCACCTGCACCGCCACGCCGTGCTGTGCCGCCGCACCATCGAAGATGTGGTGGAAACCGCCGCAGGCATCGAGCTGACCTTGCGCGACCTGGCCACCGATGTGCGCCAGACCCACCGCTACGACGCGGTGATCCTCGCCACCGGCTACGAACGCCGCTCGCACCGCGAATTGCTGGCCCCCCTGCAGCAGCACCTGAAGGACTTCGAGGTAGACCGCGACTACCGCGCGCTGGCCCACTCCGAGTTCGGCGCCAACGTCTACCTGCAAGGGTTCTGCGAAGCCTCCCACGGCCTCAGCGACACGCTGCTGTCGGTATTGCCGGCACGTGCGGCGGAGATCGGCCAGTCGCTCTACCAGCATCTGGGCAAGCAGGCCAGCAACGCGCCAGCCAGCCTGCGCCAGACCTGCGCCTGAGGACGGGAACCAGCCGATGAGCACTTCCAACCGCGGGGCCCTGCGTGAATTGCTGGCCCTGCTCAAGCCATTCTGGCCGATCGTCACCCTGTCCATCTTCCTCGGCATGATCGGGGGCCTGAGCGTGACCACGCTGTTGGCCACCATCAACGGCGCGCTGCACGCCGAGGGCGACCTGGGGCACAGCCTGATCCTGGGCTTTGCCGGGTTGTGCCTGCTGGCACTGGTGAGCACGATCCTGTCGGATATCGGTACCAACTACGTTGGCCAGCACATCATCGCCCGCCTGCGCAAGACCCTGGGGGAGAAGGTGCTCGCCGCGCCGATCGAGCAGATCGAGCGCTTTCGCAGCCACCGTCTGATTCCGGTACTGACCCATGATGTCGACACCATCAGCGACTTCGCCTTCGCCTTCGCGCCGCTGGCGATTTCGCTGACGGTGACCTTGGGCTGCCTGGGCTACCTGGCCATGCTGTCGTGGCCGATGTTCCTGCTGATGCTGGCGGCCATCGCCGTGGGCACGAGCGCCCAGTACCTCGCGCAATCGGTAGGCGTGCGTGGCTTCATGGCCGCCCGCGACGCCGAGGACGACCTGCAACGCCAGTACAACGCCGTGGCCGGCGGCGCCAAGGAACTGCGCATCCACCGCCCACGTCGCCACCGCATGTTCGTGCATGGCATCCAGGCCACCGCGGATTTCATCTGCAAGACCCAGATCCGCGCAATCAACACCTTCGTGATCGCCAAGACCTTCGGCTCCATGCTGTTCTTCGTGGTCATTGGCATCGCACTGCTGATGCACGGTGCCGGCCTAGGGCAGGACAAAGCGGTCATCAGTGGCTTCGTCCTGGTGCTGCTGTACATGAAAGGCCCGCTGGAGCACCTGATCGGTACGCTGCCCATCGTCGGCCGCGCCGGCATCGCCTTCCAGCGCATCGCCGAGCTTTCCCGGCAGTTCTCCTCACCCGAGCCGCACCTGCTGCTGACCGACGCACCGGCTGCCAAGGCCAAGGTGCGCAGCCTGGAACTGGTCGAGGTGAGCTACGCCTTCCCTGCGGTGGGCGATGCCGCGCCCTTCCGGCTGGGGCCGGTCAACCTGCGGATCGAACAGGGCGAAATCGTCTTCATTGTCGGCGAGAACGGCTGTGGCAAGACCACGCTGATCAAGCTGTTGCTGGGACTCTACGCACCACAACAGGGGCATATCGCGCTGGATGACAAGATCATCGATGCCAGCGACAGGGACCCGTATCGCCAGCTGTTCACCACGATCTTCGCCGACTACTACCTGTTCGACGATGTGATCCAGGGTGAACAGAGCATTCCCGAAGATGCCAACCAGTATCTGGAACGCCTGGAAATCTCACACAAGGTGAGCATCCAGGACGGCAAGTTCACCACCACCGACCTGTCCACCGGGCAACGCAAGCGCCTGGCGCTGATCAATGCCTGGCTGGAGCATCGCCCGGTGCTGGTGTTCGACGAGTGGGCGGCCGACCAGGACCCGACTTTCCGCCGGATCTTCTACACCGAGCTGCTGCCCGACCTCAAGCGCCTGGGCAAGACCATCATCGTGATCTCCCACGATGATCGCTACTTCGATATCGCCGACCAGCTGGTACGCATGGAGGCCGGTCGCGTGGTCACCCAGCACGTCGCGGCCTGACCCTTGCGACGCGCGTGGCGCACGGCCTGGCCAGTCCGGAGCACGGCGCCGCGATCCGCCCGCAAGGAAGGGGGAGCAGCCGACGCCATGGCATTCCCCCTGCGGGGTTTTCATCAGATAAATCGCCAAGCACAGATTGCTGATTCTTTTTTCCGGTTTCCAATCCGTGATGCGTCTAATTATCAGTTACTGAACATTCCAAAAGAAAAACTGCCCACGTCCCTCAGGAGTTCCTTTCACCCATGCACCGCCCGAACCTGTCCCCGACCCTTCTGGCACGCGCCGTACGTCCACCGCAGTCGAACCGTATGGTACTGCCGGGTGCCCTGCTGGCCCTGATGCTGCTGGGGAGCAGCGCAGCCCACGCCGAGCAGGTCTCCGTCAACATCGCCGCCCAGCCGCTGTCCAGCGCCCTGCAGCAACTGGGTCAGCAGACGCAGATGCAGATCCTCTACAGCCCGGAATTGGTGCAAGGTCTGAAGTCCAGCCCGGTATCCGGCTCGCTGTCGACCGACGAGGTGCTGCAGCGCATGCTCCAGGGCAGCGGCCTGTCCTACCGCGTGGACGGCCACACCATCCTGCTGGTACCGCCACCCAGTGCCGGCGAGGCCGCACTGGAGCTGAGCCCAACCTCGATTTCGGGCATGGCGCCAGGTTCGGTCACCGAAGGCTCCGGCCTGTACACCACCTACATGTCCAGTAGCTCGACGCGCCTGAACCTGACCCAGAAGGAAACGCCGCAATCGGTCACCGTGGTCACCCGCCAGCGCCTGGACGACCAGAAGCTGACCAACCTGACCGAAGTGCTCGAGGCCACCCCGGGCATCACCGTGCTGCGCACCGGCATCGGCGCCGAGAACGACACCTACTGGTCGCGCGGCTTCCAGATCAACAACTTCGAGATCGACGGTGTTCCCACCTCCCCGCGCCTGGACAATACCACCCAGAGCACGGCGATGTACGACCGTGTCGAAATCGTGCGTGGCGCCACCGGCCTGATCAGCGGCACCGGCACCCCGTCGGCGACCATCAACATGATCCGCAAGCGCCCGACCGCGACCTTCCAGGGCAGCGTGACCGCCGAAGCTGGCAGCTGGGACCGTTACGGCACCGGATTCGACGTTTCCGGCCCACTGACCGACAGCGGCAACGTCCGCGGGCGTCTGGTGGTCGACTACAAGACCCAGAACTCCTTCGTCGACCGCCTCGAGCAGGATACGCAGCTGATCTACGGTATCTCCGAGTTCGACCTCAGCGATGCAACCATGCTGACCTTCGGTTTCAGTTACCTCAATACCCAGGTCGACGACCCGCTGCGCACCGGCTTCCAGGTCCGCTACGCCGACGGCAGCAAGACCGACTTCAGCCGCTCGAAGAACAGTTCGCCAACCTGGTCGTACAACGACCGCAAACAGACCAATGTCTTCACCTCCCTCGAGCATCAGTTCGACAACGGCTGGAGCGGCAAGGTCGAGCTCAGCCACAGCGTCATGGACTTCGACGAGCTGATCAACTACATGAACGGCGAGATCAGTCCGGTGGACGGCTCGGGCGCCTACATGTACCCCAACCGCTGGTCGGGCAAGCCTCGCCAGAACAACCTCGACGCCTACCTGACCGGCCCGTTCACCCTGTTCGGTCGCGAGCATGAACTGATCACCGGGGTCACCCTGTCCCGCTACACCGAAAACACCCCGGATCACGGTGGCTGGTTCGGTCCCTGGACCGGCTATGACGGCACCATCGACAATATCTGGGACTGGAAAGGCCAGGGCCCGCGCCCGGACACCACCACCATCGGCAAAACCTACATCCAGGAAAACCAGTACGCCGCCTACATGACCGGTCGCTTCCACGTGACCGACGACCTGGCCGTGATTCTCGGCGGTCGCGTCACCGACTGGCGACGCACCAGCGACTACCAGAACTGGAGTGATCCGACGCTCGACAACAAGAGTGACGAGAACCGCCACGGCGTGTTCCTGCCCTATGCCGGCGTGGTCTACGACCTCAACGACACCTGGTCGGTCTACGGCAGCTACACCAAGATCTTCAACCCGCAGCCCTATGGCGTGCACGATGAGAATTACAAGGCCCTCGACCCACAGGAAGGCACCGGTTACGAGCTGGGCGTGAAAGGCAGCTTCAACGAGGAAAAACTCAACGCCAGCCTGGCGCTGTTCCGCATCGACCAGGACAACCTGGCCGTCTATGTGCGTGCGCCGGACATCTACCGCGCCGAGCAGGGCACCACCACCAAGGGCGTGGAGCTGGAGCTCAACGGCGAGCTGGCCGAGGGCTGGCAGGCGTTCGCCGGCTACGCCTACAGCGTCAGCACCGACTCCGACGACAACCGCATCGTCACCAACACCCCCCGTCACAGCGCCAAGACCTTCACTACCTATCGCCTGCCCGGCATTCTGGACAACAAGCTGACCATCGGCGGTGGCGTGAACTGGCAGAGCAAGACCGGCCAGGACCTGCACACCTTCACCCAGGGCAGCTATGCCGTGACCAACCTCATGGCGCGCTACGACATCACCCGGAACCTGAGCGCAACGCTCAACCTCAACAACGTCTTCGACCGCAAATACTTCTCCTACGTCGACAGCTGGGGCGTGTACGGCGCGCCCCGCAACTTCATGACCAGCGTGCAGTACAAGTTCTGACCGCAACCACGACCGAGGGCGCAAGGCCCTGGGTCGTATGCAACGCAAAAGGGCCGCATCGCGGCCCTCCCTATCCAGTGCAAACCATCAGTTCAAGGCGTCACGCAGTACCTGCGCCAACCTCTCATACACCGTGTCGATCTCGGCCGTGACCAAGCGCATGCGCAGAAAGTCGTGCACCAACCCCTCGAACACCTCGCAGCTGACCGCTACCCCCTGCTCGCGCAGGTGACGTGCATAGGCCTGGCCTTCATCCAGCAATGGATCGAAACCTGCCAGGCCGATGTAGGCCGGCGCCACGCCCTGCAAGCCGGTGGCCAGCAGCGGCGAGAAACGCCAGTTCGAGCGGTCCTCGGCCTGGCGCGCATAATGGTCGTAGAACCACTCCAGGGTGGCGCTCTCCAGCAGGTAGCCTTCGGCGAACAGCGTACGCGACTCCCAGCGCTTCGAGGCATCGGCCACTGGATAGCAAAGCAATTGCAGCCGCGGCTGTACAGGCCCACCCAGGTGTGCGGCGTCGATCGCCAGCACGCTGGCCAGGGTCGCGCCGACACTGTCGCCGCCCAGGGCGACCCGGCTGGCATCCAGCCCCCACTCGCGCCCGTTGTGTGCCAGCCACGCCAAGGCATCGGCGCAGTCGTTGAGCGCCACCGGAAAGCGTTGCTCGGGCGCGCGTCGGTAATCGACGGTCAGCACCGCGCAGGGGGTGCGCGCGCAGAACTCGCGACAGACGCCATCGTGCGAGGCGATGCTGCCCACCACGAATCCACCACCGTGCAGGTACAGCAGCACCGGCAGTGGTTGCTCGGCAGGCGCGCAGGGCCGGTAAAGACGCAGCGCCAGGGTGGCGCCATCACGAGCCTGGCAATGCAGGTCCTCGCTATGGACCTGCGGCGCTTCCCAACGCATGCGCACGGAGGCTTGCTCGAAGGCGTCGCGCGCCTGGGCGGGGGTCGAGCGGTGGAAGGCCATGGACTGGCCATCGCCAGGGCTGGCGTCGACCAGGTCGAGGAATTCGGCAATTTCAGGGTTCAGTGGCATGACTCGGTTCCTGGGCCGGACGCACCCGCATCCGGCCTGTCAGAAGAAGGAAAATTCAGTTGGCCTGGACCTGCAGGCAGTGCTCGATCAGCAGCGTCAACTCGGCCTGGAACTGGTCCATGAAGGCCGTGATGGTGCCCTGGCGGAAGCGTCGGTTGCTGTAGATGCAGCGGAACGACAGCTTGCCGTCGAACACCTGGCCCACCACTTCGAGCCAGTTGGCCAGGCTCGCCTGCTGCGAGAAACTGTCGCCCACGCTCTCCGGCGCGGGCAGGAACAGCGCCTGCTCGGCATCGAAGCTCTGGTCGAGCTGCCCCAGGTAGTTGAAGGTGACCTGCGCCTGCGGCAGCTCGGCCAGGCGCGCGCGCACCCACGGTTCGTCCATGTGGCGCAGCACCCCGTAGCCGATGCCCTTGTCGGGTACCTGGGCCAACTGCTCGCGAACCGCCACGATCGACGCCCCGGGGTCGGCCACCGGGCTCAGGCGTACCGGATACATGCTGGTGAACCAGCCCAGGGTACGGCTCAGGTCCAGTTGCTCGAAAAGATCCTCGCGGCCATGGCCTTCCAGCAGCACCAGCGCCGACGCACTGTCGTCCCATTGGCACAGGGCCCGGCTCAGCGCAGTCAGCAGCAGGTCGTTGATCTGCGTCTGGTAGGCTGCAGGCGCCTCCTTGAGCAACTGTGCGGTCCGTTGCGCATCCAGGCTGAACGCGGCCTCTTCGCGGTGGCACATGAGGTTGCCGCCACGTGGGTTGTCACAGCGCAGCGGCCCGTCCTGGCGGTCGAGCTGCGCCACCCAGTAGTCGAGCTCACGTTCGCGCAGGGTCACCGCATGGCCGGCCAGGCCAGCGGCCCATTCACCGAAGCTGCTGGTGCGCTGCGGCAAACGCGGCTCCCGGTCGGCGAGCAAGGCCTGGTAGGCCTCCTGCAAGTCCTGCAGCAGCACACGCCAGGACACACCGTCGATCACCAGGTGGTGGATCACCAGCAGCAGGCGTACCTGGCCATTACCCAGGGTCGCCAGCAAGCCGCGCATCAGTGGCCCCTGGGCCAGGTCCAGGCTGCGTTGCAGTTCATTGGCCAGGTCCTCCAGCGCTTCTTCGTCGGCCACCTCGCGCACCCACAGCAGCGGGTCATCACCAAGGCGCTGCAGGCACTCCTGCAACGGCTGGTAACGCTGGATCCAGCGCCCCTGCTCGTGGCTGAAACGCAGGCGCAAGGCATCGTGCTGGCCGAGCATGCAGGTCAGCGTGCGCTCCAGCGCCTGCGCATCCAGTGGCTGGTTGGCACGCAGGATCAAGGCCTGGTTGAAGTGTTCCGGCGCATGGGTTTGCGCGGTGAAGAACCACTCCTGGATCGGGATCAGCGGGAAGTCGCCCTCCACCACCACGGCCTGCTGCTCGCCGCTGACCCGCGACACGCCCTGCTGGTCGAACAGGTTGGCGATGGTCTGGCAACGCATCAGGTCGCGCAGCTTGAGCTCCAGTTTCAGTTGCGCATGGTTGCGCACCCGCGAAATCACCTGCAGGCTGAGAATCGAATCGCCGCCCAGCTCGAAGAAGTTATCGGTGATCCCCACCTGCTCCACCTGCAGCACCTCGGCCCAGATCTGCGCCATCCATTGTTCCTCCTCGCAGCGCGGGGGCACATGGCTGGCCAGGTCGAAGGTGGGCTCCGGCAGGGCCTTGCGGTCGAGCTTGCCATTGGGCGAGACCGGCAGGCGCTCCAGGCAGATCACCTGCAACGGCACCATGTAGGCCGGCAGCGTTTCGGCCAGGGCGGCCTTGAGCTGATCGCCGCGAACCTCGGCGGTGGCCGCCACGTAGCCGATCAACTGCTTGCCGGAAACACCGTCGCGAGCGATCACCACGGCATCGCCGACACCCGGTTGCTGGCGCAGGCTGGCTTCGATCTCGCCCAGCTCGATGCGGAAGCCCCGCACCTTCACCTGGTGATCCAGACGCCCGACGTAGTCCAGTATTCCGCTTTGACGCAGGCGCACCAGGTCACCGGAACGGTAGAAACGTGCCCCGGGCTCACCGAACGGGTCGGGCACGAACCGCTCGGCAGTGATCGATGGCCGCTGGTGATAGCCGCGAGCCACGCCATGGCCACCGATGAACAGCTGCCCGGCAAAACCGACCGGCAATGGGTTGAGGTCATCGTCCAGCACCCGTAGCGAGCGCTGCCCCACGACTCGGCCGATGGGTGCGTAGGCCGCGCCGCAGGGCTCTTCGGCCGAGGCCTTCCAGAGCATCGGCGTGACTACCGTTTCAGTCGGCCCATAGCCATTGGTGATGTAGCGTGGCCGCAGCACCTCGCGCACCTCGGCCAAGGTCTGCTCCGGCACGGCGTCGCCGCCCAGGCAGTAGATACGCACCGGGGGCGGCTCGACACCGCTGCGCTGCACATATTCGGCCACCTGCTTCAGGTAGGCGGGCGGGAAGCAGGCGATGTCGACCCGGCCCCGGCTCAGCGCCTCGCAAGTCTGCTGGGGCGTCCACAGTTCGTTGTCGCGCAAGATCAGCGTACCGCCCACCGCCAGCGTGGTTAGCCAGCGCTCGTGGGCACCGTCGAAGGCGAACGACATGAAGTGCAGCTCTCGGGTGCCGGCCTGCATCTCGTAGAGCTCGGCGATG
Organism: Pseudomonas sp. UBA6699; assembly: GCF_002454615.1. Classification (NCBI taxonomy): domain Bacteria; kingdom Pseudomonadati; phylum Pseudomonadota; class Gammaproteobacteria; order Pseudomonadales; family Pseudomonadaceae; genus Pseudomonas; species Pseudomonas sp. UBA6699. The sequence continues at coordinate 1,923 of NZ_DKJF01000063.1, read as the reverse complement.
GCCTGGCAATGCATGCTCAAAGGTCCGTGGCTGACCGCCACGCCCTTGGGCACACCGGTCGAGCCAGAGGTGTAGATCAAGTAGGCCAGGCTGTGCTCGCCCGGCACCGGGAACACGCTGGCCGGCGTACCGGCTTCGCACGCCAGGGTCGCCGGGTCGAGCGGTTCCAGGCCCACGGGCAGGGGCAAGCGCTGCCCCAGGTCGGCACGACCGATCAGCTGGCGCATGCCGGAGTCCTGGATCATGAAGGCCAGGCGTTCGGCCGGGTAGTTCAGGTCCAGCGGCACATAAGCCGCGCCGCTCTTGAACACCGCCAACAGGGCCACCAGCATGTCCACCGAGCGTTCCAGGGCTACGCCCACCAGTACCTCCGGGCCGGCACCACGGGCGAGCAGTTGCCGCGCCAGCACGTCGGAACGGGCCTCCAGCGCCGCGTAGCTGAGGCTCTGGCCGGCACACTCGGCGGCGATGGCCTCGGGCCGCGCAGCCGCCTGGCGAGCGATCAGCTGGGCCAGCATCACCGGCTCGCCGGTCTGCGCCGGCACCGCGCCCCAGGCGTCGAGCGCCTGAGACTGCGCCGGGCTGAGCCGTTGCAGGTTGCCGATGCATTCGGCAGGGCTGTCGATCATCGACTGCAGCAGGGTCTCCATCAGTGCGCGAATGCCCTGTACGGCCTCGGCCGTGAAGTGGCTACGCAGGAACAGGTACTCGATGGCCAGGGTCTCGCCGAGGGTTACCGCCAGGTCCATGGGAAAGTTGGTGACGTCGTGGCTGCTCGAGGCGCCGAAGCGCAGGCCGCCCTGGGCCTGCTCCAGGCGTTGGTCGATGGGGTAGTTCTCGAACACGATGATACTGTCGAACAGGGCCTGGCCACCCTGCCCCGACCAACGCTGGATGTCAGCCAGCGGCGCATGGGCGTGCTCGCGCAGGTCCAGGTTGTCGGCCTGCAACTGCTGCAGCCACTGATCCAGGCGTTGTGTCGGCTCGAGGGTCTGGATCACCGGCAAGGTGTTGATGAACAGGCCAAGCATGTGCTGCGCGTTGGCCAGGCTCTCGGGGCGACCGGCCACCGTAGCGCCGAAGGCCACGCTGCGCTGGCCGGTGTAACGCTGCAGCAGCAACAGCCAGGCGCCCTGGATCAGGGTGTTGGCGGTAATGCCCTGGGCCCGGCAGTGCTGCTGCAAGGCGGCGGTGCGCTGGGCGTCCCAACGGGTGTACAGCGCCTCGTGCCCCGGCAGGTCGGCAGTGTGCCGCGGGTGAATCGACTGGCTCAGTTGGGTCGGCGCATCGAGCAGGCGCAGACGGCCCTGCCAGTAGTCCTGCAGGCGCCCCTGATCCTGCGCCTGCAACCAGGCGATGAAGTCACGGTAGCGGCCGCTGTCGCCGGTCACTTCACCGCTGGCGTAGTGCTGCAGCACCTCGCCGAACAACTGCGAGCTGCTCCAGCCGTCCATGAGGATATGGTGGCTGGTCCACACCAACTGGTGCTCGGCGTCGCCCGTGCGCACCAGCAACAGGCGCTGCAGCGGCACCTGGCCGAGGTCGAAGCCACGCTGCGCGCGGGCGACCGCCTCAAGGTCGGCGGCGGTAAAGGTTCGTGCCCGCCAGTCGAGCACGGTCATCGCCACGTCGACGTGACGGTGCACCACCTGCAACGGCGCGCTCTGGCCGCCTTCCCAGTGGAAGGACGTACGCAGGATCTCGTGACGGCCGATCACATGCTGCCAGGCGGCGCGGAAGCGCTCTTGCTCGAGCCCCGCGACCGGCAGGCTGAGCTGGTTGACGTACAGGTCGTCGCCTGCGTCGGACAGGCTGTGGAACAGCATGCCCTGCTGCATCGGCGACAGTGGGTAGATGTCTTCGATTTCGGCCACCGCCACCGGCAGTGCGTCGAGTTGCGCCTGGCTCAGGCCCGCCAGCGGG